>NZAU01000019.1 GCA_002686215.1 Candidatus Woesearchaeota archaeon | reverse complement strand
GAATGTTAGATTGGTTGAGAGATAGATACGGATTGACTTGGTTCGACCAACCAGAGGATGCATGGAAAAAAGTAAGTCCAAAGATTGCAAAGAAGATTGAAGAACTAGAAAAAAGAATAACTGAACTGGAGAAGTAAATGAAATTATTATATTTAATACTACCATTATTTTTGATATCATGTTCATATATGCCTGAACCTTTAGATAATCCTCAAGTATCATCATTTGGAAAGAAATGTAATGAACAAGTCTGGAGCTACATTTGGATAAATAAAAGAGGTGAGAACTTAACTGCCTCTGAAGAAAAGTGTAAAATCCCCATAAAGAAATAGTCAAACCTCTGACACTCACCCTCGTCAAATTAAGATGTCTGTCAAAATCGTGACTCAGTATAAATAATTATAGGATTTGCGTTGAATATTTTACACGATTGTTAGTAATGAAAACAAGAAGGGTAAAATATGAAATTAATAAAGTACATAACCATAGGTATTCTATGGACATCAGTAGTTTACGCTGACCCCATAGTTACACAATCTACAAGTAATAGTACAGTAAGCACAACAGGTAAAACGGAAACTGAAGTCAAGTCTCCACCACCTAGTGCGATATCCCCTAGTATTAATACATCAAACTCTGACCTATGTACTGTCGGTGTGTCTGGAGCAGTTCAGACTCAAATACTTGGTTTATCTGGTGGTAAAACAATCAGAGATATGAACTGCGAAAGACTCAAACTTTCAAAGACCATTTACGATATGGGTATGAAAGTTGCAGCTGTCAGTATCATGTGTCAAGACCCAAGAGTTTTTAATGCAATGAAGATGGCAGGAACACCTTGTCCATTTCTTGGGAAGATAGGACAGGAAGCGTCCAAAGAATGGGATGCAAATCCAGAACTACAACCTAAACCCATCAAGGAAGGAGACTCAACTGGTGACACAATTGTCAAAGGTACTGTTGCAGGCATTGGTCTTGCTACTCTTCTGTTACTCATACTCTAGTGCAGACCCACCTATAAATGAACTAACAATATCAGATGATGGATATGCAGAAGTTCCTTTGGACTTTGACTTTCCTTTCTTTGGTAACACATATTCAAAATCTTGGATGTACTCAAATGGTGTCGTAGGTTTTTTAAATCCATCTACACTAAGTGGTACACCTCGACATATGTGTTGTAATGGTGTGGATTTAAATAATTTGAACTCTACTAATTTAGTTACTCGTCCTATAGATTATTTCATCATGCCCTTTTGGACAGACATAAAAAATTACAATGGTAAGTTCAAAGAACAAGGTGACTCAACTTTCCAAAAATATATCTGGGAAGATATCTCTGAGTATGCACAGACAAATAGAAAAAACTCTTTTGACTTGACAATCAAACCAGATGGTGGAATGATGGCCAACTACCATAATCTAGATATTGCAAATCATAGTGTTACGATTGGTGTGACAGGAGATGTATCTGCTGGAGAGAAATATCAATTTCTCTATCACAATAGGAATACAGATGGTGATTTAAGTTTTACTTTCAATTCAAATGTAGACAATCCAAGTTGGATGCCAGAAAGAAACTCATACTATTATGAGGGAACAGATGGTGATTTATACACAGTAAACATTTGTGACAGTAATCCTTTATACTCAACATCTTGTACTGGTTACGCAGATGCACTTGCACAACAATTGTATAATCAACAATGTACTGCAAATCCTTTATACGATTCTGGTTGTCCAGGCTATGCATCTGCGTATCTCACTCAACAATGTAATGCAAATTCACTATACTCTGANAGTTGTCCNAACTATGCAACTGCNTATTTCAATCAACAATGTGAACTCAATCCCCTGTATGATACAGAGTGTACAGGATATGCATCTGCATATTTATCACAACAATGTTCTATAGATGTATTCTATAGTCCAGAGTGTGATGGNTANGANGTTGCATACTTTAATCAACAATGTAGTCTAAATACTTTATATGATGAGGAATGTACTGGATATGATATTGCATACCTAAATCAACAATGTGCAATAAATCCACAGTATGATACAACTTGTCCTGGCTATCAAGAACCTGTGGACGAAACTTTACCACCAGAAATTCCAGTAATTGAAACGATTGTTGTTACACCTATAGTTCCAACTCTACCACAAATACCTGTAATAATAGAACCAGAGATTGAGATAGTTGAGATACCAGAGGTTGAGATAGAAGAAGAGATAATACAAGAAATAGAAATCGCACAGGTCGAAGATGAAACAAGTCAAGAAGAAATACCAGTTCAAGAGGTATCCGAAGATGAGTCCGAAAGAGAGGACGTTCAAGAGGCCACCAACGAAACCGAAGAGAAGGACGAAGTACAAGAGTCCAGTAAAGTATCTGAGGACGAAGTGGGAGAAAACAATGATGGAAAATCCTCTGACAAAACAGAGGGAGATGACAAAAGTTCTGATAAACCTCGACCCAAAAAACTAAACAAAAAAGAAAAGATGAAAAAGTTGATTACGAAGAAGGCGACTCAACTTGCAGAAAATATGAGTAAGGCTGCAACACTTGAAATGCAAAAAGAAGTGCAGAGTAAGTTAGTTGCACTCATAGGTTATGTTCCAGACTTTGACCAATACAAAAACACACAGATACAAAAAGAGATTGCATTTTACAAACCAGTAGATAATGTAGACAATGCATTTGCAAGATGGTTTTTGAATGACCCAAAGTTTACAGAGTTAGAAGAATTACAATATCCAAATGGATTTAAATAGGAGAGAGAAATGGCAGAAGTAGAATATGGTGGTATAAAAGTAGGTGGTAGTAAATTACTACTCATCATTCCATTGATAGGAACATTGGGTGGTGGACTATGGGCTGGNTTTGANTTTTACAAAGACTANATGGANATGAAAGAACAGATACANNNNTATGTTGCACCAGACTTATCAGAGTTTGATAANNAACTTGCAGTAATTNCNAGAAGANATGAAANTNNCNAAAGANACAGTTGCAGTATTNAAAGATGAGATTATCATTATCAGAGATAGTGTCAACGANTCAGTAGATATGATGCGTGATACTAAACANGATTTGCGTGATGAAATTATTCGCACAGAAAAACTATTAGANAAAGTAGAGAGTGATATNGACAAGTTAGAAGATGAAGCAACTGCTCTCATGGACAGAACAAAAAAAGATACTAGAGATATGATTAATGATGCGAGTAATCGTTTCAATGATAAAGTATCTGGTATGGAAGGTTATGTAAAAAGAGAANTAGATTCTCTTGAAGATACTCTAAATAAGAAACTTACTAAAGCGTTAGAAAATCCACTTGCAAACTAAAAATATAAATACTATTATGTCAGATTTAAATACAGAGGTNCAACTTCTCAAGAAAGAAGTTTCAGATATGAAGATGATATACTCTCGTCTGGATAAGGCGATTGAGAAAATATCAGACGTATCNAACTCTATCAATCGTATGTTGGCTGTCCACGANGAAAAGATAAGTCAACAAGAGGAAGTACAAATTCGCACAGAACAAGAAATCAATAATGATATCAAAGAATTACATTCTCGTATCTCTACAAACAATAGAGAACTNATGGCNCTTATGTCTGAACAACATAAAGAACAAACAGACAAGATGACAAAACTTGAAATAGAACTTCAAGGTAGAGTTGGTGTTCTAGAAAAGTGGAGATGGATTATTATTGGTGGTTCTATAGTNGCTGGATTTATCATACAAAAAATGTTAGTATTATAATAAAGTACTTGACATAGTTCANATATTAGTATATGATGTAANTCATGTACATTGAACAAAAATATCTTTTACTTGCATCATCACAGTTATCACAATTCAAAAAGAAGAATGATTATCTCTATAATTTTAGATGTCCTTATTGTGGTGACTCTCAAAGGTCACAACACAANGCTCGTGGATATGTATTCAAAAAAGACAANACNCTTATNTACAAATGTCATAACTGTGGTGTAGGTGCAAGTATAAAAAATCTACTCAAACATATAGATGTGAAAATTCACAATGACTATATATTTGAAAGATACAAAAAAACAGATGATGTCAGACCAGACATCAGTAAATTCACACAACCTAAATTTTTAAAAGGAGACTCACCACTTAAAAAACTTAAAAAGATATCACAGCTGGATTGGAAACACCCTGTCAAAAAGTTTGTCGTAGATAGAAAGATACCGACAGATAGACACTTTGAATTATTCTTTGTCAATAAGTTTTGCGAATGGGTGAATAGTATTATTCCAAATAAGTTTCCAACTCTNAAGGGTGACCACCCCAGACTTGTCATTCCATTTTTTGATGAAAATAATAAGATGTTTGCATTTCAAGGTAGGTCGTTCAATTCTGAAAATCCTAAATACATNACCATCATACTTAATCCAGAGATGGATAAAATATTTGGATTAAATAGAATAGATAAAAATAAACCTTTGTTCGCTGTCGAAGGCCCAATAGATAGTCTGTTTTTAGATAATTGTGTCGCAGTTGCTGGTGCAGATTTCAACAAGTTACCACTTGACTACACAATTATATTTGATAATGAAAGAAGAAATAGAGANTTACTAAAACAGATTGAGAAGACAATCGACAACGGATATAAGGTTGTTCTCTGGCCAGACGATATAAAAGAAAAAGATATTAATGATATGATATTGTCTGGTAAAACAAAACAAGAAATTAAANTAACAATAGAAGAAAATACTTATCAAGGTAATATGGCCAAGATGAGATTAACCACATGGAGAAAAGTAAATGTCAAATAATCAACTTCCAACATCATACCAAGAATTTATACACTTATCAAGATACTCAAGATGGTTACCAGAAGAGGGTCGAAGAGAAGTATGGAGTGAAACAGTAGGGAGATATTTTGANTTTTTCAAAGACCATTTNAAAGAAATGTGTAANTATGATTTACCACANAAAGTTCANAGTGAATTAGAAGATGCNATATTAAGTCAGAGAGTGATGCCNTCNATGAGATGTTTGATGACCGCTGGNGAAGCACTCAANAGAGAAAATATTGCTGGNTANAATTGTAGTTATGTTGCAGTAGANAGAGTACAAGCATTTGATGAAATACTNTATGTATTGATGAATGGNACNGGNGTAGGATTTTCTGTTGAAAGACAATTTGTANCTAANTTACCNATGGTNGCAGANGAGTTTNATCCAACNNATACAGTAATACAAGTTGCAGATAGTAAACTTGGTTGGGCGAAAGGTTTTAAAGAACTGATAGGTCTTTTGTATATTGGTCAAATACCAAAATGGGATTTATCGAAGGTTAGACCAGCTGGATCACCACTCAAAACTTTTGGTGGTCGTGCATCTGGGCCAGAGCCACTAGAAAATTTATTCAATTTTTCTGTAAATACATTTAAAAATGCAGCAGGGAGAAAATTAAGTTCTATTGAGTGTCACGATATTGTATGTAAGATCGCAGAGATAGTCGTGGTAGGTGGTGTTCGTAGAAGTGCATTGATATCTTTATCTAATCTATCAGATGATCGTATGCGATATGCAAAATCTGGTCAATGGTGGAATGATAATAGTCAAAGAGCACTTGCAAATAATTCTGCGTGTTATACAGAAAAACCAGAGATAGGTATCTTCATGGACGAGTGGAAAGCACTTTATGATTCAAAGTCTGGTGAAAGAGGTATCTTCAATCGTGCATCTGCAAACAAACAGGCTGCAAAGAATGGTCGTAGAGAAATAGAAGGTCACGAGTTTGGTACAAACCCTTGTAGTGAAATTATTTTACGAGATAGAGGTTTCTGTAATTTATCTGAAGTTGTTATACGAGAAAATGATACAGAAGAAACATTATTAGAGAAAGTAAGACTTGCAACTATTCTTGGAACATTTCAATCAACATTGACAAACTTCAAGTATCTTTCAAGTGCATGGAAAAAGAACTGTGAAGAAGAAAGATTACTCGGTGTTTCACTTACAGGTATCATGGATTGTCAACTTACAAATGGTAAAAATAAAAACTTAGATGAACTTTTACTCAAGTTGAAGAATGAAGCAATTAAAACAAATAAAAAGTATGCAGAACTATTAGGTATCAAACAATCTGTTGCAATCACTTGTGTCAAACCAAGTGGTACAGTATCACAATTAGTTGATGCAGCTTCTGGTATTCATGCAAGACATAATCCATATTATATTCGTACTGTTCGTGGTGATAAGAAAGACCCATTGACAAAGATGATGACAGATATAGGATTTCCAGTAGAAGATGATTTGATGAATCCAAGTCATACTGCTGTATTTTCTTTTCCTATGAAAGTATCTAATAAATCTATTTTTAGAACAGATATGTCTGCGATTGAACAATTAGAACTTTGGTTGACATATCAAAAGTCTTGGTGTGAACATAAACCATCTGTTACAATATCTGTCAAAGAACATGAATGGTTAGAAGTAGGTGCATGGGTATATGAAAACTTTGATTATATGTCTGGTGTATCTTTCTTACCATTTAGTGAACACACATATAAACAAGCACCATATCAAGATTGTGATGAGAAACAATATAAATTTTTATTAGAGAGGATGCCAAAGAAAGTTGATTGGAATAAATTGTCAGATTATGAAAATGTTGATATGACAGTAGGTTCACAAGAACTTGCGTGTGTTGCTGGTGGATGTGAAATCTAATGAAATTATTAGTTTGTGAATCTTGTGATGCTGAGTTTTCCATAAAACACAACATGGACAAAAGACTATATAAGATAGAACATTGTCCATTTTGTGGAGAACAATTAAATGAAGAAATGGAAGACGAGGTTGAGGAATTTTATGACGAAGGATACGACTAAAGACAAAGGATATATGACAACACCACCAGAGAAAAAAAATGGTGTTGTGATAAAACAAAATTCACAACATAATGAATTTGAATTATCACTACGATTTCTTGGTAACGAACTAATCGCAATCAAACTGGCTGCAACTAACTTTAGTGCAAAACTTATTGTATGGAGTATATTACTTTTAATATTTAGTTTTATGATATTAGAAGTATTTGGTCTAAGTGCAATGTTGGGTTATGGATAATGAGAACACAATCCAAGAAAGCAAAAGGTCGTAGATTACAACAATGGGTTCGTGATTTATTGATAGAAAAACTAGAGGTACACCCAGAGGATATAGAAAGTCGTTCTATGGGTGCTGGTGGTGAGGATTTAATTATGTCTAGGTCTGCAAGAGAAAAGTTCCCATACTCTATCGAATGTAAAAATCAAGAGAGTTTGAATATATGGAAGTCATATGAACAAGCTCAACAAAACTCTGGTAACTATGAACCCATAGTTGTCTTAAAAAGAAATAATGTTAAACCATTAGTCCTAGTAGATGCAGATTATTTTATAGAACTTCATAAGAAGTGATTCGCACGATTCGTTCCGATTCGCAAAACCCTCTAAAAATATCAAT
>NZAU01000018.1 GCA_002686215.1 Candidatus Woesearchaeota archaeon | reverse complement strand
GATGTTACAGAGTTTATTGAGTGGATTAGTATTGTTTACATCCTTTAGTACAAGAACACCTAATGATGATACAATCACCAAAGATGATTATGAGATTGCTCTTGGATTTAAGAGTGAAAACATTTATCTTAAACGAGATTGGGAACGAGAGTTAGGTGAATCATATATCGATGATGAGATATGGTTTGAATATGAACCTAAAAACTTTTATTTTAAACCACAATATGTTAATAAGACATCTCGTGATTTAAAATATGGTAAGGCAGATGTTCGTTATCGTCAAGGTGATTATTCAATTGGATACACTGGTTTATATTCAGATGATAAATTTGAAAGTGGTATTTCAATGGGTATTCAAAAGAAAAAAGAAATCAATGGTAGATTATCTATGGAAGCAAAATGGGATGGTTATTGGTTTCGTGATGAGTTGACTGGGTATAGTAGATTTGATATGGAAGATTATGCTCAATTAAATTGGAAAATTTCTGATAAGTTGATACTTACTAATATCTTTGATTACAATGATATCAAAGGTAGGAAATATTATAAATTCAAAATAGGAGTTGAATATGTCCTTGGCAGAGATTAAAAAGAAATTAGAAGAAGCCTATAATACAGAAGATTGGAATCTTATAGAAGATTTAATTGATGTATTAGATACCCATATCACAATAGGTGAAGGTGATGAGGTTTTTGATTGGGAAGATGACCATGATGAAATTGATTAACATGGGGCTGACTGGTATTGACAGGTATTGGAAGGGATTGAGTGCAACGAGGTTTGAACAAGACCTACTAAAAAAGGTTCACCATTGTTTAATTGGCACAGAGTTCAATTACGCATACGCTTAAGTCGTAAGCCGTCACACCATGACACCGATAGTGGAATGTGGCGTCGTAATCGGTAAGACCACTCACTTCAGGTTTAGAGTATAAATGAAATCTCTGTTAAACCATTCTGAACAAAATGGGACATGGTGGGTTGTTAGTGACTACCGATTTGGAACTAACTAAGTTGTGAATGACTATTTATTAAAAGCAGACTGGACGTGGGTTCGAATCCCACCAGCTCCACCAATTAAGGAGAAGTAAATGAGAACGTTAATAGATTCGTTAAAAAAATACTTAGAGGGTAACTTAGCTAAACACAAAGCTAACATTGAAGTCTATTTAGCAGGAAGCATAGGTATAGGTGAACATTCGGATATTGTAGAGACTATCGAAAAGGAGTTAGACTTGATGGCAAGTTATCACGATAAATTAGAAGTATTGGATAAATACTTTATAGGTAAGAAACATGGCACTAAATTACTAAAGGATTAAGATGAAACATATAATTGCAAAGAGAGTTCCACCTGGCGATAGATGGTCTATTGAGAACGATGAGGTTGTTCATGCTACCTTAACAGATTGTCTAAATGCTATTTTCATAATGAATGGTTCTACTAAGTTCGATATAGACGCACAAGCTGGTGAGATATTTATCGATGATGGTAAAGTTAAACCTGAACCAATAAAGAAATTCAGTCTTTATGGTGAAGAAATGTAATGAGTGGAGCTGATAGTCTTATTCACGTTAAATCTGATGGTGATAAGATAAATATTATATGTCATAAAGAAGAACAAATGCAAATGGTTATACGTAAGATGACAAATCCTGATTGTATTTTTGAAGGTTATGAAGAGTGGGATGAGAAAGAAGATAAAAAATGGATACTAACTTTTAGGATATTAGATGAGTACGAAAAATATCCAGATTACAACTGATGAACTAAATTTTTTCAAAGAATTTTACAGAGAAGAACCACATGATTGGGTTAACCCATTCGACATATCTGTAAACGACTGGCCTCCACCCGAAGATTGGNTAAACGAACCACCACACCTACAACANAAAGTGAGAGAGAAGAGAGGTGCTGTATGTCTTTGTGTATGGGAAAGATTTCATGAAGCATCAAATCGTTCACTTATAGATTATTTCAAACTAATAATTCCTCANGTTNATTTACCATTAGANTTNGATACCGATATGAATATAGTAGATGGTAGACATAGACTGATAGCATATAAAGAGTTGGATGTAAAGTGTCCAGTATACATAGGTAGAAAGAGAGTTAGGTTTGGTTATTGTTGGAGAGACGGAGTTGCTTACTATGACGAATCGATTGATATGACTGTAAAGAATAGAAAGGGATATTATGATTTATTGCTTCGGAGATAGTTGGGGTGCAGGTGCTGAACTAAAAAAAGGTGAGAAACCTTTTGTTGCACTATTTAACAAACCATACAAAAACTATTCATTTCAAGGAAACTCATATCCCAAGATAGTATCTCAAGTGTTTGACTACATCCATGAGATTAACAGTAAAGATATTGTGTTGGTAGTTATTCCACCTGATATAAGATGGATAGAACAAGATGGTAAATCATTTAGACCATTTAATCTTCACGATGATGGATACTTAAAATGGGTTTTACATAAAGATGAGTATTGGTTTAGATATCATGCTAGCTTGTTTACGTATTCTATACAATCAGTATTAGATAGTGTTGGATGCACATATTTATTTATGCACAACTATGGTGGTGAGTTTATTGTAGATGATAGATTCAAATCTCTAATCAATACAGATAACTTTTTGGATATTAAAAAATCCTTAACTACTTTGCTAGAAGCAAATGATGTATATCAAGCTTGGGAAAAAAATGTTTTAACTAACAAGATTATAGATGGACCTGTAAGTGAATCACCATTTGTGGAGATTAAGAATCGTAAAGTATTCAATAGTAAATATTTTGAAGGAACTGCTAGCCACCCAAACCAACTCGGACATTATAGAATAAAGGAACTGATAGAAGATGCTCTTATCAAACGAACATAAATTCTTTTTTATGCACATTCCTAAGACGGGTGGAACTTCTATACGTAATGGATTAAATCAGTTAATACAAGCACCACAACCATATACTGAAAAGGATATGGAAAAGAAACACATGAGTGCTTTCCTACTAAGAGATGAGATATATGATTGGGATAATCTATGGAAGTTTACATTCATAAGAAACCCATACGATCGTATGGTATCATATTACACCTTTTATAGAATGCCAAGACAATTTCCATACGAACACAAAACAAGAAGAGCAGCATTACAAATGTCTTTTCCTGAATGGGTTAAGTGGTTAAAGAAGAGGGAGTATGTAAGATTAGGAGACCACCCACCAAGAAAGATTCCTATGTGGAGAAGACCACAAGTTGATTTTATATTTAACGATGGAATAAAGTTAGTAGACTATGTAGGTAGGTTCGAGACCTTACAAGATGATTATCATTACATAGCAAATAAGTTGGAGTTAGATAAAGACATATCGATATGGAAACATCATAGGGAATTAAGACATGATAACAAGTCTAACAGGTTAGATGACTTTAGATTATACTATGATGATGAGAGTAGAGCTACAGTTAAATGGTGGTTTATGAGAGATATAAAAGAGTTTGATTATAGATTTTTTTAGAAATTTTCGACTGGTCTTTGATTACCGTCCCAAAGGGTAACTNATACCAATAATACATATAAAAAAAAATAAAAAAAAGGCTTGACTTTTTTAATTATNTTTCGTAATATCTAACTATGAATGAGTGTAAAAAATGTGGAAGTGAGTTAGACAANACNCGCGCTCACTTAGGATATACAGATTGTTTAGANTGTTCTGAAGTAGAAGCCTANTCAGCTCANACTGTATANCCNCACAAGACNGGNGGTTATGTTCANCCTGTATCTAANACTNCANCNAACAANCTNAAACGTATAGATAGACGTAGCACNGGNAANACACGNNCNGCTAANGGTATATACGCCGACCAATCATGGGATAGGTGGTTAGANAGATANTATNANAATCTATACAATCCTAAACCCAAACGTAAGATTGTCAAGGATGTATGCACTATCAAGCATATGGATTACGACACCTTATATAATAAGACTATGTTATACTACAAAGACAATGGGTATCAACATACAGTCACATGGCTCAAAGAATTATTTAATACTGACAAGATATCATTAGGTAACAAGTCAAAGATGTTAGAAGAAATCAACCACTTCGAATTACTACCAAAGAGATTACGTAAATGGACAATGAAAATAAAGTAAAACCAACATACGTAGATTTCGACTATGATAATTACAAGTGGAAATCAAATATAGACTATCGTAAGAATCCACATCTATATGAAATAGGTAGAGGACAACAAGGTGTATTGACTTGTCAACCATACAAATCAGAACTACATCCATTGTGGAGATTTAAAACACCAGAAGAAGCACAACTATCTTGTAATCTAATCTATATAAAGTTCTTAGAATATATAGAACAAGGTGATTTTGTAGGTGCTGATATGGCNAANAANTATCTACACATGGGATTTACACGTAGTCGTAGATATTGGAATCATAGTTCAGGTAANAAATGGNTTAATGATGGTGAGTGGAGAGTATTACCTTACGATAGGAATGAACAAAGATTTATGGATAGTAGTCTAATATTTCAGAAGTATTGGAAGATGGCTAGAGAAGATACTGAGTATTTAGACATGAAAAAAAACTTTAAAAAAATGAAAAAAAGGCTTGACACANATGGTCCTTTATGCGTATATTTAGGTAGTTAAATGAGAGAAAAAATGACAAAAATCAAACACTTCAATCCTATGGCTCTTCGTGAGAAATATGGTAGTGGTAGTCTCACCACTAATAACAACTCTTCGTTTTGGATGGATGACACTTATGGTAGGAGAACTTCTATATTTGACAATTGGAATGACGAAGAAAACGTTGTTAAAAAACCTAAAGTAGACACAATAGCATTAGCGGCTTATCGTAGGTCGGTTGCTAACTTTGTTAACATTGTTACTGGTAGGAATGATATTCCTGTTACCTTTAATAGTGGTAATGATAGTTACACCGATGGTAAGAAAGTCGTTATCTCTTCAAATATAAAAGATAAAAATTTCGATAGTATTGTTGGTTTGGCTCTTCATGAGGGTTCACATATTAAACTTTCTGACTTTGACTTCTTAAAGCATCAGTTGGCTAATGGATATGTTATCAATGANGAAGTTAAGATAAAAGCTAGTAAGAAAGGTTATGGTGAGTATGAGGTAATTAGTCACCTAAAAAATCTTCTTAACTATGTTGAGGATAGACGTATTGACTATTATGTCTTTACTACTTCACCTGGCTACAAGGGTTACTATCATTCAATGTATAAAACTTATTTCCATTCTAATGTCATTGACAAAGCATTAAAATCTGATGAATACACTTCTAATGATTGGGATAGCTATCTATTCAGAATTCTTAACTTGACTAATGAAAATCGTAGATTAGATGTTCTTCCTGATTTAGATAAGATTTATGATATTGTATTTGTAAAAAATCACCCATCAACTCTTAAAGATACAAAAGATGCATACAATGTGGCACTTGAGATTTACAATGTTATACTTGACAACTTGGATGATGGTGTTGAGGAAACTGATGAGTATGGTGAAGTAAATACCAAACCTGCTTCTGAGGCTAGTAATTCTTCTGAGAGTGGTGGTGATAATGGTGGTGGTAGTAAAGAACTTTCCGATGAAGAGTTTGAGGGATTGAAAGAAGCTATGTCAAGTGGTGATGTATCAAGAGGACATACCGATGGTAGTGATATTAAATTGACACCAGCACAGAAAAAGTCTCTTGAATCAGCATTCAGAAAGCAAAAAGAATTTGTAAATGGTGACACCAAGAAAACTAAGTTAGCTAAGAAATACGCTAATGAACTAAAGTCAGTTGAAGATAGTGGTATGAGACTTGAAGAAGTTGGTGGTGATGGTTTCGGTAACTATGATTACAGAACTGGCGGTTATGGTGTTGGTAAAACAAAGTGTGTTGTGATTGACAGAATTACTCCAAGTTTGATTGAGAGTGGAATGTGTGAAGTGTTGTCAAGAAGATATTTCTCTGATAGTTCACGTATGGGTGAAACTATCGCTGAGGGTATGAGACTTGGAACTATGTTAGGTAAGAAACTTAAAGTTCGTAATGAGAGTAGAGATACTAAGTGGTCTCGTAAAGATAGTGGTAGAATTGATAAGAGATTAATCGCTGAGTTAGGTTTTGGAAACTCAAGAGTTTTCTCAACTACATTTACTGATAGTTATGCAGACGCTCACTTACATATTTCGATTGACGCTAGTGGTAGTATGAGTGGAGACAAGTGGATGAACACTATCAAAGCTACTGTCGCTATTTCCAAAGCGGCTTCGATGATTGAGGGTTTGACGGTTGATGTTTCTGTTAGATACTCTAACTATGGTGGTAATAGTCGCACAAGAAGTGAGAGACCAGCTATCTTGATGGCTTACGATAGTAGAAAAGATAAGATATCTCACATCAAGAAGTATTGGCAAAATCTTTACGTCGCTGGAACTACACCAGAGGGATTGTGTTACCAAGCTATTATGGATAAGGTTAGTGTTGGTTCTAATGACAAAGATAGTTACTTCCTAAACTTTTCGGATGGAATGCCAATGTTCAGTAATGATGAATTGAGTTACTACAATGAAGTCGCTATCAACCACACAAAGAAAATGGTTGGTGAGATTCGTAAGAAGAATGTAAAAGTTCTCTCTTACTTTGTTGGTGATAGTGATTATGACAATAGATACATGGGTGACTTCAAGAAAATGTATGGTAAGGATGCTAAGTTCATCGATGTAAATTCAGTATCAGCTTTGGCTAAGACTATGAACAAAAAGTTCTTGGAAAAGTAATTGTTTAGGTGGTTGTATAATAAATTCAAGGAAACACCAACCTGTGTTTGTGGTTGGAAAATGAAACCAATTACAATTAATCCCTATAAGCATTCTTGGTATTGTATATGGAAGCAATGTGATTGGGAAGCATTTGAGAGTGATAATGGTAAGTTACATTGGTGGAAACAAAAGTGAATATAGCAATGCCAAAAGAGAAGTTGTTGGAACGTGGTTATTGTTGTGGGCTAGGTTGTCAGAATTGTCCTTACGATCCACCTCATACAGAGGGTGTAAAAAAAATAAAAAAAAGTGAAAAAAAGGCTTGACACATACCAGGTTTTGTTCGTATATTTAGGTATAAGAAATGGGAAAAAAATCTTAAATTGAGTAAAATAACAAAAGGGAATGAAATGAATAATATAGTTGTAAAAATAGAGAAATCGGGTAACCGATTTAACGCATGGGATGCTGATGGTAATAAACATACATCAGCTATTGGAACTGGCACTCGTAAGAGGGCTTNCGAAGCTAANATGGCTTTGGAACGTAGGACTGGTAAGAATGGTAGGGTNTATTGGTGGAAAGTTCCGATGTCAGAGTTCGAAGCTACTTCGGCTCCTGTATTTAGTGCAGAGGAACTTNCTGTTCCAGAAGATCATGCAGAGGTTCTAAACTTCATTCATAGTTCTTACAAGTTGAAGCCTGAGATGTTGGTGATGAAAGAACTTAAATGGAAGTATCTTGTTAGGTCAGCTGTTCGTGGAAAGAATATTCTGATGACGGGTCCTGCCGGTTGTGGTAAAACTCTGGCGGCTAAGTCGTTGGTTGATTCACTAAGTCGTCCTGACTTCTACTTTAACTTGGGTGCGACACAAGACCCAAGAGCTACTTTGATTGGTAATGTTCACTTTGATAAGAAAGATGGAACTTACTTTTCAGAATCACTATTTGTCAAAGCAATTCAAACTGAGAATGCTGTGATACTTCTTGATGAGTTGTCAAGGGCTCATCCAGACGCTTGGAATATCTTGATGACTGTTCTTGATGAAGGTCAGAGATATATCAGACTTGATGAGGCTGATGGTCAGGCTACTATTAAAGTCGCTAAGGGTGTTACTTTCGTAGCGACGGCTAACATTGGTAATGAATACACTTCTACCAGAGTTATGGATAAGGCTTTGATGGATAGATTTATTATCGTTGAGATGGATGTTCTGAATGACGAAGAAGAGTTTGGATTACTCAAGTATCTTTACCCAAACGTCGATCCTGAAATCCTCAAGAATGTTTCAGAGATAGCACATTCAACAAGAGTTGAGGCTTCTTCTGAAGATGGTAAGTTCGCTAGTGGTATCTCTACCAGAACTTCTGTTGAGATGGGTGGTTTGTTGTTTGATGGTTTCGGTTTGGATGAGGCAGCTGAAGTCTGTGTCTATCCTCAGTTCGATAGTTCAGGTGGTGCTGATAGTGAGAGAACTTTCATCAAGCAGTTAGTTCAGAAGTATGTTTCTGATGGTAGTGATGAGAACCTCTTTAACGAAGAAGAGATAAACGAAACTGAAGCTTCGATGGCTTCCTAAAAAATGGAGAAGAGTGCCTGAAAATAAATTACGTTTTTAGGCACTCTTTATATATTTATATATGAACAAAGATAATAAATTAATAGTAGACGTTTACAAAAAAGCTATTAGAAAAAATTTAGATAATAAAAAGTCTGCAAAAATTTTAACGAAAAGGTTAAGCAAGATACTTAATAAAAATTTAGAATGATTTTACTCTCTCATTCCCACACAAAGCCCGTTCAGTTATTTGATTGTTCGGGCTTTTTTTTATATAGGAGATAACTATGGAAAAACTAATCGACGATGTATTAAAACAATATAGAAAAACAAACTTACACTCAGAGGCTGGTAGACAAGTAATTGTCAGAGCTATCATGAAAGAAATAAGAAATCCAAATAGAGGTTTCTATCTTAATATGAATACTATAGATGGTAGAATACCTGAGGTAACTGATAAAGAAGAAGAAGCAAAGTGGGTGTGTGAGCATTGTGGTAAGTCTACTTTCGAATTAGATTATGACTATATAGGTTCTGGTTACAATTGTTTAGAATGTGATATGAAAGCTACAAAACATTTTGCTGATGACTTTCATGAGGGTAAGGATGGTGACAACGATTATGTTTATTCAGGTGATATGAAAGAAGCTAACAAGTTAGCAGAAGAAATAGCAGAGAACAGTCAAGAGATGGGTTACATATTCGAAACACCTGATGGTGGAGAAACGTTATACAGAAGAAAAGTTGGTGAGAGTAAAAGAGAATTAATTAGTGAAAAAGATTTTCAAGAATATACAAGAAACAGACATGGAGTTGAAATAAATGATACAGAAAAGTAATGCAAGACATAAAAAAAGTCAATATGAAAAATATGTTGTCATGGCACATTCACAAACTAACAAACTGAAATTATCATATGATGGTTATTTAAGATTCAAAGAATTAACAGAAGTTATAGATAAGATATCTAATTCAGCATCTGATTCAAAAAGTTACTTGTATGGTAATGAGATGTATCAAAAAAAGATTACCCAATCTGAAGCACTTAAAATACTTGATAATATTTATAATGGGAAGTGGGATGCGACTACTGAAAAATGTTTATTAGTTGCAAACCAAATAGGAATGAATATTAAAGCATAACCGAAGACTTTTCTTCGGTTAAACGGAGAAAAGTAATGGGTAAAAAATTAGATGTTCGAGAGTATGAAGCAGAACTAATTAAAGTTTTAGATGGAGACACAATTGATTGTTATATTGATTTGGGTTTTGATTTAAAAATAA
>NZAU01000017.1 GCA_002686215.1 Candidatus Woesearchaeota archaeon | reverse complement strand
GAATTGAATAAATTTGATAAGGCATTTGATGAAATTTCAAAAAATACAATATTAAACTTTGAAGAAACAAATGAGACTGCTCAACTTTACATATCTTGTTTTGATTACAATAATAAAAACGAGGAGGGAAATTATATACTGGGTAAGGGTGCTCCGTCCTGGTATAATAATCAAACAAAAACGATAATAAATGGGACTGTAAATTTATATAAACAATCTGAAGCAAAAAAATGTATTAAATATCCAGTTACTGAGATTCATGAAATATTGCATGGACTTAATTTTGCCCACGTGGATAAAGAAGAAAGTATAATGCATCCTGGTATCGGTGGAGATTTATGTACTGAGATTGACGAGGATATAATTAATTGTATTAATTCAATTTACTCAAATTCAGAAATAAATTGTAATAATGTTGATTTTATATTAAAATAATGGTCTGGCCAAGATTTGAACTTGGGATCTTCCCGAAGTCAGCGGGACGTCATAACCGAGCTAGACCACCAGACCGTGTTAATTTAATATATGATATATTAAAAAAACCTTTTAATTATGCTAAATCTTCATCGAAGAAATTATTGTTATATAAAATATAGTCCAAATTTATTATTTCAAAAATTTCATAATTAGGTTCTTGTTCAGGAATTTGGGGTGTCATTTCCGAATATTTTCCTTTCATTATTCGTATAGTTTCTAATCCCATTTCGTTTCCATATTGTATTTCTGAATCAATTCTATCTCCAATAATGTAAGTTTTAATACCGGGTGTATCTTTTGTTATTTCCTTGAATATTTCTTTTTTATCTTCTTTTAATGGAACAATATGAATATTTTCTTTCGTGAATATATCTTCTAAACCTAACACTTCAATTTTTCTTCTCTGCAATGTTTCATCACCTTTAGTAACAATGTACATGTTATTTTTTTCTGATAAATCTTTAAGATAATCAATTTCTTCTATGGGTATATTTATATTATCAATATCTTCAAAACTATAATCATCACCCAATTGTTCTGTTTTTGAATAAAGTGTATCATCCAAGTCAAAAATTAAATTATTAAATCTGAACATATCATTTAGTTTTATTTCAGGTATGGGTTGAATTTGTTTTGTAAGTTTATATATATCGTCTAAATTATCCGCCGGAATATAATTTTCATATAAATTTTTAAGAGACTCTAGTCTTCTGTAATTACTATCTTTTTCCATAAAATTTATTCAATTAATTGAATTTCTAAATTAATATCGTGAGGAATTGGTACTCTCAATAATAAATGTAATGCTCTTTCATCTGCGTTTAAATCAATAAGTCTCTTATGAATTCTCATTTCATATCTTTCCCATGAAGCTTTTCCTTCTCCTTGAGGTGACTTTCTTACAGGAACTACTAAATTTTTTGTAGGTAATGAAATTGGACCTGCTAACTTTGTTTTTGTTGTTTTTGATATATTTTTGATTTGGTCTATAACTGTGTTTAACTTTTCTAAGTTTGTTCCGTATAATTTTATTCTTGCTGTTGGCATTTTAAACTTGATTTGGTATTATTTTAAAAGCTTTTGGATTAAAAAAATCGAAAGGGGGTAAACCCCTTTACGATATTATGCTGCTGTAACGTCAATACATTTACCAGCTGCTACTGTTCTACCCATATCTCGAATAGCAATTCTAGATAATTGTGGGAAATCAGCTGCCTTTTCAATACAAGTTGGCTTGTTAGGAACACATCTAATTTCTGCGAAATCACCGTTTCTTAACATATCTGGATTCTTTTCCATTGTTTCACCAGTTCTTGGATCGATTTTTCTGATAATTTCTGTAACTCTACATGATACTTGTGCTGTATTTATGTGAAATACAGGTGAATATCCAACAGTTAATACGGATGGATGATTCATTATCATAATTTGTGCTACAAATTCTTTAGCTACAGTCGGAGGATTTGATGCTTCTCCAAGCATATCTCCTCTTTTCATATCGTTTTTACCTAAACCTCTAATAGAGATTCCTACGTTGTCACCAGGTTGTGCTTGTTGCATTTGTTCGTGATGCATTTCGATAGTTTTTAATTCACCTTCTTTTTTAGCAGGCATAACTACCATTTTTGAACCAAGTTTCATAACACCAGTTTCAATTCTACCTACTGGAACTGTACCGATACCTGTGATTGTATATACGTCTTGTACAGGCATTCTTAATGGTAAGTTTGTTGGTAATTCTGGTGCATTTAAATTGTTCAATGAACTTAATAGCGGTTCTCCGGAATACCAAGACATATTATCTGATTTTTTCAGAATGTTATCTCCTGGAAGAGATGCTATTGGTACAATTGGAACTTTACTTACGTCCCATCCGTAACCTGTTAATAATTTTTTAACATCGTCTTGTACTGCATCAAATTTTGCTTGATCGTAGTTAACAATATCCATTTTATTAACTGCAACAATTAATTGACCTACACCTAAAGTTTTAGCTAAGAAAGCGTGTTCTTTAGTTTGTTCATTAACTGAATCGTTTGCTGCTACAACTAATACTGCTGCGTCAGCTTGGGATGTACCAGTGATCATGTTTTTAATAAAGTCTTTGTGACCAGGTGCATCGATAATTGTAAAGTTGTACTTATCTGTATCAAACTTTTTATAAGTTAGATCGATAGTAACTCCACGTTCTCTTTCTTCTTTAACTGTATCCATTACATAAGCAAATTCGAAACCTGCTTTTCCTAATTCTGCAGCTTTCTCTTTAAGCTTCTTCATCGTTTGTTCGTCGATTGCTCCAGAATCAAACATGATTCTACCGACTGTTGTAGATTTACCGTGGTCTACGTGACCAATTACTACTAAATTAATGTGTGGTTTTTCTGCCATTTTTTTCCTCTAATATAAGCATTATATGCTAGTTTTGATTAATAAATGAGCTTTATAAATATTTTGGTGAGATTAAAATTAGTCCAAATCCGGAGTAGGTTCTTCTTCTTTCATACCTTTTCTTTGTCTAATCTTTAAAGCTACATTCTTTTGTAATTCAAAAGGCAATCTTTCAAAATTTTGTTCAATTAAGAACCATGATCCTCTTCCGCCGGTACTTGCTCGAAGAGATGAAGTAAATCCGAAACTTTCAGCTACTGGAACTTTTGCTGTAATATTTAACGCTCCTTGATCTTGTTCAGTATCAACCAATTGTCCTCTAATGCTTTGAACTAATTTAGAAATATTTCCAAGATAGTCAATTGGTGAATCGATTCTCATAGTTTGAATTGGTTCGTATAGAACTGTACCTGCAGTTAACATAGCATTATATATAGCATTTCTCATAGCAGGTATNATTTGAGCCGGACCTCTATGAATGCTATCTTCATGAAGTTTAGCATCAAGTAATTTAACAATTACTTTACCGCACGGTTCTTTCGATAAAGGACCACCTTTTGCNGCTTCTCTNAACGATTCTAGAACAAGTTGAATAATTTCATTGATATAAACTATACCTCTTGTTGAATCCATAAATATACATCCGTTGAATATTTCTCTGACTTTCTTAGCATCATCACGTGCCATTCCATTTTTAACTAATTCTTCAACCATTTCTTTTTGATTTTTCTTTTTAATTTGACCTTCAGGTATATCCCCTGAGTTAATTGCTTCAAAAAGTTTGTCATCCATAGGTTCGACTGATACAAATAAATGATTATGTTTATTTGGAGACTTACCCATAAGTTTTGGTGATAGTTTGCTGACTGATTCTCTATATACAACAATAGGATCTGATGTAACAATGTCAATTCCTTTATCTCGAGTAATTAAATGTTCTTTAATTTCTAAATGTAATTCTCCTAAACCTGCAATAATATTTTCTCCAGTTTCTTGGTTAATAGTAACTTTCAAAGTTGGGTCTTCTTTTTCTAAATTTCTTAAAACGTCAATTAATTTTGGTAAATCTTTTGGATTTTTTGCTTCGATAGCTTTAGATACTACTGGTTCAAATAAGTGTGATATTGCTTCAAATCCTTCTATTGATGAATCTGTTGTAATTGTTTCACCAGCTTGAGCAGCCTTCATACCAACAATACCCGCAATATTTCCTGCTGGTACTGAATCAACAACTAGTCTTGAACCGCCTTTTGCTAATACAATTTGTTGTGTTCTTGATTTTGTATTTGCATTAACTAAGTTAACTTCCATACCTTTCTTTAAAGTACCGGAGAAAACTCGTCCGTATGCAATTTCTCCTGCTTGAGGATCGATTATAACTTTTGTAACAACAAAAACTAATGGACCGTCGCTGTTTGACTCCATTAAAGATTTTCCTGCAGGTGATTCCTTATCACCTTGCCATAATTTTGGTATTCTATAAACTTGAGAATTTCTTGGGCTTGGTAGATGTGTAACTACTGTGTCTAAAACTGCTTCGTGTAGCGGCATTGCTTTTCTTAAACCAATAGGGTCATCTTTTTCATAATAACTATAAACATCTTTGAATCCAAGATTCTTTGCCTTCATCATACCAATTGATAAAGCCCAGTTTTGATATGCTGAACCAAAGCAAACACTACCGTCTTGTACGGAAACTTGCCATTTTTCTTTATATTCTTCTGGAGCATAAGTTCTAATTAATTTGTTAACATTTTGTATTATTTTTACAAATCTTTCTTGCATTTGTTGAGGTGTTAATTGTAATTCTTTGATTAATCTGTCTACTTTGTTGATAAATAAAATTGGCTTTACTCTTTCTTTAAGTGCTTGTCTAAGAACTGTTTCAGTTTGAGGCATAGTACCCTCGACTGCACATGCTAAAACTATAACTCCGTCAACTGCTCTCATAGCTCTTGTTACTTCTCCACCAAAATCAACGTGACCTGGTGTATCAATTAAATTAATTAAATAATCTTTTTCTTGTACTCTATGCATCATAGAAACATTTGCACTGTAAATAGTAATACCTCTTTGAGCTTCCTCTTCATCGAAATCTAATGCTCTTTGTTTACCTGCTAGGTCTTGTGAAATCATTCCTGCTCCTGCAAGTAAATTATCTGAGAAAGTTGTTTTTCCGTGATCAATATGTGCTGCAACACCGATATTTCTAATTAAATCAGGATGCTTCATACCTTCTAAAATTTGACTTGTTAAGTCCTTAGCCATTTTAGTTAATAATATGATACTTTTATATAGTTTTTGGCTATACAATTTATTTAGATCTTATCTCTTGTATAATAATTGAAACTTTTTTTCCATCGGCCTTTCCAGAGGTTTCTTTCATTATTAATCCCATAATGNCTCCNNNGGTCATATCTGGATTTTTTTCAAGTATTTNGGTTATNNTGGTTTTNAACTCNGAATCAGANATTGGTTTATATTCCATATAAATNTCTTCAATAAGTTCTCCTTTNCAAAAACGTTCTATTAANGGNGATATNCTTTTTTTTGTTATCTTATTTTTTGAAAGTAATTCAAAAATTTTTATAATTAAATCATCCGGAAACTCTAAATTTTCAAGCCTTAATTTTCGTTTAACTTCTTTCAAAGTATCAATTAAAGTTGTTGCTAATAAAGTATAATCTTCTTTATAATTTATTTTATCAAATAATTCTGTTTTATCGGAATTAGCTAATTTTTTTGATATCTCTTCATTAATTCCTAGTTTCATGTAATTATTGATTCGATCTTCAATAAGTACTGGTATTTCTAATGAATCAATGTATTTTTTTGATATTCTAATTAAAGGTAAATCTGTTTCGGGATACATTCGAGATGATCCGGGCATTGGACGAAGATACTTTGAAGTGAAGTCGCTTTTTATGTTTCTAACATGAGAAGATTCTTTTCTATTGATTTTTATTTCTTCCATCTGTCGTGATATCTCATTATCAATGATTTTTGTAATTGAATTAATATCTTGAACACCTTTTAATTCAACTCGATTGGTATTTTTTATCGAAATGTTAACATCCTGTCTAATTGTTCCTATTCCTCTCATTACTTCATTTGTTGAACGTAGTATCATTCCAATTTTTTTAGCAACCTCCAATACATGATCTGGATCTTTCATATCGGGTCCAGTTGTAATCTCGATAAGCGGAATTCCTAATCGATCTAGCCTAAAAGTAACTGAGTCTTTTGTTTCAGAAATTCTTCTTGCAGAATCTTCTTCAATTATAACTGAATTAATGCTAACTTTTCCTTTTGATGTGTTGATATATCCATTAATTCCCACTATACCTGTTCTTTGAAATCCGCTGGTATTTGAGCCATCTATTACTGTTTTTCTCATAATTTGAACGGCAGGAATAATCTCGCAATTTAAAATTTTTGAAACCTTGATTGCTGTTTCTAAAGCAGATTTTGAAATTAATTTTGGAGGTTCTTCATCCAATTCTACTAGTGATGTTGAATTATTATGAATCTCATAAAAATAATCTAAGTTTTTTTTAGATTGATATTGAGCAGCAACATCTTCTTTACCATATTCGTTTGATGATTTTCGAAGATTACGTTTTATTTTTCTATCTGGATTATTTGAATTTAGTTTAGAATCTACATTTGAAAATAATTTTCTTCCCTTTAGTTGTTGGTGTATTTCAATTCCGCATTTTAATCCCAAAGAGTTATAATCCATATAAATATGAACTATTAATATTTATAATACTTACAAATTAATAAAGAAAATCATTTGGGTGGGATGATTCAGAATATTCTCCGCTTATATTATCTTTCATTTTCTGTTTTATATCCGATTCAGGAAAATTTCCTAGTACCCACGATAATTTTATGTATGCCGTTTCAGGCAAAATATCATCTAAATATGTTACTCCGTGGTTGAATAAATTTCTTCCACTTGAATATACATAAGGGTTAACTGATCCGTAATTAGCTTGAGAAGTCATTCCTATAAATATACCTTCCTTTATCATATTTGTAATTTGATTAAGAAAATTTGAATTAACATGTCCAAGACCTGTACCTTCAATGATTAATCCTTTATATTTTTTTGAAGAATAATAATTAAAAATTTCTGCATTCATCCCCGGGTGGTATTTAATCAATGCCACTTTTTCGCTAAATTTGTTAATTAACGTTGGTTTATTTGAATGCCTTAAAACATGTTTTGAGTGTTTTTCTATTTTACCGTTGGGATACACTTTGGCAATAGGAACTGAGTTAATTGGTCTAAACGAATCTCTTCGAGTAGTATGCATCTTTTTTACTTTATTACCTCGATTAACTAAACAAAAATTATCTTCAGAAGATCCGTGCATAACTGTAACAACTTCGGCAATATCTGAATTTGCAATGTGAAGTCCGCAAATTAAATTCATTCCTCCGTCGAAACTACCTCTGTCCGATGATCTTTGTCCTCCTACAAAAACAACAGGTTTACCTAGTTTTTGTAATGAAAAAGATAGTGCTGCAGAGGTATAGTGTAATGTATCTGTACCGTGAGTTACTATCACTCCCCTGACATTTTCTTTACATAACTCTTTATAGACAGATTCTGATATTATTTCCCAATCATTTATGGATAAGTCTTCGCTAAATTTGGTTAAAATCTGGATAGTATTGATATTTGCAATTTTTCTAATTTCTGGCAATTTTTGTAATAATTTAGATGGTTTTGTAATGGGAGTTACAGCACCTGTTTTATAATCAACTTCGGAAGCAATAGTGCCTCCTGTTGAAATAATAGTTATATTTGGTAATGAATTATTCTTTTCTGTACTGGTTGTTTTCTTAATAGAAAATTTTGGTTTAGATATAACTTTTACCTTACATTTATTTTTTGGTAATCCTATATTGTAACCTGAATCTAGTTTTAATAAAATTATTTTAGAATCAGATGATTCAATTAACGTTCCAATAAATTTATTTGATTCATAATCTATACTTACTTTTGAACCATATTCCATAATATACTTGAATCTTGTTAATATAAAAAATTTGAGGTAAAACCTCAAATTTAACTTAACATATCTAGACCTAATTCGTTATCAACTCTAACTGTATTTACGGGTGTCCTTGATAATCTATTTTGTCCAAGAACATATGGAGATCTAACTCCGGTAATAATAGTCATTACACGTAGCTTTCCTCTCATTTCATCATCAATTCTGGCACCCCAGATGACGTTTGCATCAGCGTCTAAACCGGCAGTAATTAATTCACCAACTCTTTCTGCCTCATCCAAAGTCAGATCTGGTCCTCCCGTAATATGAATAAGTGCACCTGATGCACCCTCATAACTTACTTCCAATAAAGGATTTGATAATGCTCTTTTTGTGGCTTCTTCAACACGCTTATCCGAATCCGATTCTCCGATACCTGTTACTGAAACTCCGCCTGCAGACATTATAGCTCTTACGTCCGCATAATCTAAATTGATTAGAGAAGGTACAGAAATAATTTCAACAATACTCTTTATCATAGTTGATATAAGTTCGTTTGCAACAGCAAATGCTTGTTGTATAGGCAAATTACCTGCAATTGAAGAAAGTCTGTTATTATCAATAACAATTACTGTATTACATACTTCTCTTAATTGTTTAAGTCCCCATTCTGCTTTATCAATTCTCGCTTTTTCTATTGAAAATGGCATTGTAACTACTCCGATAACAATAGAATTTGTTTCTTTTGCAACTTGTGCTACAACTGGAGCTACACCGGTACCGGTACCGCCTCCCATTCCTGCACATACAAAAACCATATCTGAACCTTGTAATGATGACTTTAATTCGTGAATTTGTTCTCTTGCTGATTGAGCTCCCACTTCAGGTATTCCACCTGCACCCAATCCTCTTGTTGTATCTCTACCAACAAGTATTTTTTTATCTGCTTCTCTGTGATCAAGATGCATTTTATCGGTATTTACGGCAATTATTTCGGCACCCTTTACTCCCTT
Source organism: Candidatus Woesearchaeota archaeon (assembly GCA_002686215.1). The sequence goes on along the minus strand of NZAU01000017.1, from coordinate 13,908 downwards.
TTTATATAACCAATCTGCCATATTATTTCCGGCTCCACCACAGCCGATAACTTTTATATTTGCTTGTCCCACTGTAGATTCAACTGTTGAACCTGTTGAGTCTTCCATATTGCTTAACGCGTTTTGTACTAAAAAATCCATTTTTATTTTCCTGAGTCTTCTGACTTGTTTCAAAAATAAAACATTAGTTTATAAGATTATATATCATTTAATATATAATTTAAATTAATTATTTGAATTTTTTAATTAATTTAAATAATAATTTATCCGATTTATTTTCAAAGTTCGTAAATAATTTTTTTAATTTTTTATTTTCAAAAATTGGGAAAACCTTATCGGATCTTGCTTTTGTAGAATATTTTTCATAAAAAACATTCTTTATAATTCTTTTTCGTACCGCGGGTGATGTATTAAACTTAGGGTATCCCAATGTTATAATATTATTTACTAAAATATCGTCAGGTATACTTAATAACGATCTTAGTTTCTTTTGATCAAAACTATTAACTATTGCTCCGGCTAAATTAAATTCTGATGCAGTTAGTAAAATATTTTGGGAGATCATTGAACAATTTTGTATTGAAAATAATTCTGAGTCTCTTTTTGTATGTATTTTTTTATGCAACTTAGTATCTGAACACATTACTAAAACAACAGGGGCGTCTCGAATCCAATTCTGATTATTCGATATTTCTGCGATTTTTGAAATTGTATCTTCTGTTTCAACAAAAATTACTCGAGTTGAAGCAATATTCTCAACTTCATATGCCGCATAACCTGCCTCCAATATACCAAAAATTAATTCATAGGATATTGGTTTTCTCTTATATGAATATTCTTGTTTTATTTGAAATATATTTTCTAATGTATCCATATAAATAGATGATAACTGTATTAATAAAAATAACTAATATTTTAAATTAATTAATTGAATTATAATATGAACTTTAATGATTTATCCCTCAAATTAGATGAAATTAGTCAAAATTCTAGCTTATTAAGGAAAGTAGATATTATCTCAGAACTATTATCAAATTCACATGAGAAAGATATAACAAATATAATATACATTCTCCAGGGAAAATTTGCACCAGAATATGAAAAAATTAAACTTGGAATTTCAAACAAACTCATTTTGAAATCGCTTTCTAAAGTATCCGGAATTGACATGGGCATAATTGAAAAAATGTGGGCGGATGTGGGAGACATCGGTCAGTTATCTTATGATATAATAAAATCTAAAAAACAAAATAATCTATTCAATGATAAACTAATGACCTCCGAATTAATTGAGCAATTAAATAAAATGTCAAAGTTGGAAGGTAAGGGTTCCACTGAGGAAAAAATAAAAATTTTAATTAAATTGTATAGTAAATCTGAAGCAAATTCTGTTAAATACATAACACGAATGTGTATTCAGGATATGCGAATAGGTGCTGGTTTTGGAGTTATAAGAGATTCTATTTCAAAATCATTTAATATTGAGAAAAAAATAATTCAATCTTCTTATGATATATACCCNGACATAGCAAATATTGCACATTTAATCAAAANAAATGGAATTAACTTTTCAAAAAACATTAAAATGTCTCCCGGAAAACCAATCAAGGTGATGCTATTTCAGAAAGCAAAGGATGTTGAATCTTCTTTTGAAAAGCTCGGANAGGAACTTTCTGCAGAATATAAATATGATGGATTTAGATTACAAATTCATCGAAACAATGATGAAATAAAATTGTTTACTNGAAATTTAGAAGAAGTTTCAAAACAATTTCCGGATATAATTTCAATTGTAAAGTCCAATATTAAATCTAAAAATTTTATAATCGACTGCGAAGCAATTGGAATAAATCGAAAGAATAGTTCATGGATGCCATTTCAGAAAGTTTCTCGTAGAATTAAGCGAAAATATGATATTGATAAAATTATAGATGAAATACCTATTTCATTGCGAGTATTTGATATTATATATGAAAATAATAATCTCATTAATACTAAATTTTATGAACGTAGAAAAATATTGGAAAATATTGTGAAACATAAAAAAGATTACATAGAACTTTCTGAGCTAATTATTACTAACTCATCTGATGAACTAAACAAATTTTACAAAAAGTCACTTAAAGACGGGGCGGAAGGTATCATGTTAAAGAATCTTTCAGGAATATATAAGCCTGGTTCAAGAGTCGGATTTGGATTAAAAATGAAGCCAACAATGGAAAATCTTGATTTAGTTATAACTGGCGCAGAATGGGGTACTGGTAAACGTGCAAATTGGTTAAGTAGCTTTGAACTTTCTTGCAAGAATAAAGATAACTTCTTAACAATTGGTAAAATGGGAACTGGAATTAAGGAAAAAGATGAGGAAGGTGTAAGTTTTGGACATTTAACAAAACTATTAACTAAATTTATAATATCTGAATCAGGTAAGACTGTAAAACTAAAACCTGGTATTATAGTTGAAGTAGCTTATGAAGAGTTACAAAAATCTGAAAACTATAATTCAGGATATGCATTGAGATTTCCTAGATTTGTAAGGCTCAGGGAAGATTTATCTCTCGATGATGTTGATGATTTAACTAAAATTAAATCTTTATAATTTCATATTTGAAACATATGTTCTAAATATGATTTGGATGTTTAATTATTAAAACATAGTTTTGAAATGTAGTTCAATATCTGAAAAGGGGTTTTTATTTCAAAACACTTTTATAATAATGTTTCATAATTAAAACATGAAACAAGCTCTTTTAGCCAGTATTTTTGATGAAAAAATAGTAACAATACTTTCAGAATTATTAAAAAAAAGGGGCAGATTTTATCTTAGAGATTTATCAAGAGATACAGGCGTTAGTTTGGCTACAACATACAGAATAATTCAAAAACTTAAAGAGTCAAATATTGTATACAAGGACGGAAAAGAAAAAATAGAGTTTTATGAAATAAATAGNAATTCAGATGAATTTAAGATATTAAAAAATATATTTTATTCCGACGAATTAGAAACCTATACTAAAATTAAAAATAAACTATCTGAAGATTACAAAGATGGATTTAAAATATATATTGATAAAAAAGACAAAAACAAGATTATAATTGTAAGCTCAATAATTGCGGAAGATAATTATCTAAAGTTAAAAAATGAATTTATTGATTCAAATATACTTTACTTTAGTAATTCAAAATTTTTGGAGCTTAGAAACGCTGATTTTATTAAACTAGAAACTTTAACCGAGGTTTAATTGAAGAAATCATTATAAAGAAAAATTAAAATAATCATATAAGGTAATTATAATGATAATAAATGAAGAATTCTTGAATAAAATACGACAATATTTTTCTCTTAATTTATATGAAGTAAAACTTTGGACTGCAATACTATCTCGGGGTATGTCAACTGCAGGAGAATTGAGTGATATAGCGGATGTTCCTCGATCAAGAACTTATGACGTACTTGAAAGTTTAGAAAGAAAGGGTTTTGTAATTGTTAAACCTGAAAAACCCATAAAATATATTGCCATACCTCCTCGAGAAGTAATAACTCGAGTACATAAAAAAATAGAAAAGGATCTGGAAAAATTTTCAAAAAGACTAGAAAAAATTTCTAATTCTGATATTATGGATGAATTAAATGAATTATATAATCAAGGTATCGAACCCATGCAAATAACGGATTTCTCCGGGGCATTGAAAGGCAGACATAATATATACGATCAATTATCTTACATAATTAAAAGTGCACAATCTTCTGTTGATATAATAACGAGTGAAGACGGTATAATTAGAAAATTAAGATCATTGAGACCGATATTNGAAAAAGCAATTTATCGAGGAATTAAAATAAGAATTATATCTCCTAAACTAAATAAATCTGATCTTAATTTTGAATTAAATGAAAATATTGAAGTAAAGAATCATCCGGATATAAAATCAAGATTTTGTATTGTTGATGGAAAAAATGTAGTATTTATGTTAACTGATGATATGGAAACTCATCCTTCATACGATATTGGTTTTTGGGTAAATTCATCATATTTTGGAAATACATTAAAAAATTATTTTGAACATAAATGGATTGAAAACTTTAATTTAAATGATGAAGAATTGAGTGATTAATCGAAGTTTTTTTAAACTCAAATTATGGGATTTTTTATGAAGAATCTAGTAAATACATTACTGAAAGAAAAAAAACTGTCTAAAAAGAAGATTGAATCAATAAAACGAAGTTGGTCAAGAGAAACTAAAAATAAAATGCCACTTAATTCAGAAATTTGGTCTGTGTTGAATGAAGAAGAACAACATAAATTAAGGCCCTTCCTTAATACGAAACCTGTCAGAAATCTTGCTGGTGTTTCCGTTATAGCAATAATGCCAAAACCGAATGGTTGTCCTGCCAGATGTACTTTCTGTCCCGAAGGTAAAAATGCACCAAAATCATATACTGGTTTTGAACCTTCCACNATGAGATCAATGAGAAATAATTATGATTCTTTTAAAATAGTTTCAGAAAGAATTAATTCATTAAGTAAAACTGGACATATAACTGACAAAAATGAATTAATAGTTCAAGGGGGAACTTTTCCGTCCTACGATTGGGACTATCAAAAGGAGTTCATAAAAGGTGCGTTTGACGGATTTAATGGTAAAGTATCTAAAAGTTTGTCTGAAGCAAAAAAAATAAATGAAACTACAGAAAATCGATGTATTGGACTTACCATAGAAACAAGACCGGACTGGATATTCACTGACAAATTCTTGGAATTGGGTTGTACAAGAATTGAAATGGGTCTTCAAGCACCATATGATGATGTGCTTAATGCAGTTAATCGAGGTCATAGTGTTCAAGATTTCAAAGATGCTGTAANGGAACTNAAAGAAGCTGGATTTAAAATACTGTATCATTTAATGCCTGGCCTTCCTAATTCAACATTGGAGNGGGATCTAAAAGCAATTGATATGATATTTGAAGATGAAGAGTTTAAACCCGANATGTTTAAGATTTATCCAACGTTAGTTATGCCAAATACTGAATTATATGATCAATGGAAATCTGGCGAGTATAAGCCGAAAGATGAAGAATACTATTCAAAAATTATAGATTATGCATATAAAAAATCTCCAAAATGGGTAAGATTAATGAGAGTACAAAGAGATATACCGTCTCAGCATATTGGAGCTGGTCCAAAGAAAGGTAATTTAAGAGAAATTGTAGAAAATAAACTAATAAAGGAANATCATCCAATCAAAGAAATAAGATTTAGAGAATCTGGGCAAGTATATAAAAGAAAAAAAATAACTCCGAAAAATGTTGAATTATTCGTTGAAAAATATAGAGCGAGCGGAGGAGATGAATATTTCATTAGTGCTGAAGACTCTGAAAATGATATTTTACTTGGATTTTGCAGACTNAGATTAGGNGAACGTTCNGAAGCAATGATAAGAGAACTTCATGTTTATGGATCNGTTACAGAAATTGGAGAAGATGGTAAAGATACTCAGCATAAAGGATGGGGTTCAAAATTACTTAAAGAGGCTGAAAAAATAGCAAAAAATAATGGAAGAACGGAAATGTTAGTTATATCCGGAGTGGGAGTAAGAGAATATTATAAAAATGTGCACGGATATAAATTAAAGGATCATTATATGTGGAAAGAATTATGAAAATATTGAAAGTAAAAAATGGAACATCATACTTGTTGAAAAGGTTGGGAGAACGAGGGTTAACTAAAACTTCAAATCAAAAAAAATTTGTGCCTTTCAAATACAAAAAAACAATTGTAGTCGAGAGTTCTGAGAATTTTGAGTCTATGAAAAAAGATGTTCAATCTGCTGGTGAATCTTTCATCGACATAATGAAGCAAGCTGATTCGAAGGTTCAAATCAAGGTTGAATTCAATAACAAACAAAAGATGAATCAGTTACTAAATAAATATTTCTGAACATAATCTTTATAAAATATATAAATAATCTAAAATTAAAGCCCCGTAGTGTAGTGGTCAATCATTCGAGACTTTGGATCTTGAGACCCCGGTTCGAATCCGGGCGGGGCTAATTTTATTCTTCAATAACTTCAGTAGCAGCTTTATACTCTGACCTTAAAATTTTAAGTTCTTCAATTTCTGAATTTAATTTATGCATTTCTTCATCTAAATTAGACAAAAATTCATAATTATTTATTTCCAATAATGGCTTTCCGTCTTCAGAAATAAAATTCATTGACAATGCAGCATCATATGAATATTTATCACCGGACTTAGACTCAAAAGAATATTCTTTTTCTTCTTTTACTATTTTTATAATTTCTTTAACTCTTTTCTCCTTATATCTTTGATATATTTCAAGGAGCCTTCCGCGATTCAATTTCCAAAAATAAATATACCACCATTTTTTTTCTTCATCTCTTTCTTTGGTATATTCTACAAATCCAACTTCCTTTAACTTATATAATGCTTTTCTGGCACCATTAATCTTAACTTCTAACTTCTCAGCTATATCGTTTTCAGAAATAATATCATTTTCAATTAAAATATTTAGAACTCTCTCTGTATTTTCTTCAAGTTCAAAATTCATATTACTTAATATTTGTTTAATCTGATCAATATCCAACATTTGTAATTACCTAAGCTAATGCTATTAAATAAAGGTTTGTGTGATTGGTCTCAACAAACTCCAAATTAATAACAGAAATGTAATGAGAGAAACATAAATAAATACTTTGTTTTGATAATATTTTCCGAATATTTTTCCAGAAAGCTCATAAAACATCTTTCCTCCGTCCAATGGACCAAGAGGTAATAGATTAAATAGACCTACTCCTATGCTCAAAATAGAGAAATAATACAGGAAACTTATTAAATTCAATATTAATGATATAAAATTGTTGGAAGAATCATAGTTTAATTGAAATCCAATTCCAAATTTAGCCGGATTAGCTTCGTCAATATAAACTGAATTTACNTCAAAAGTTTNACCGGATTCNGTTTCAATTATTATNGAGTCGCCCTTNTTCTTTGANTTAAAAATTTTTGAGTAGTCATTTACGGGCATATTATCAAGATATGTTATTTTATCTCCNACGGCCAATTCTGAAGAAGAAATAGGATAATCTTCAATTAAGTAGTTTACTTCCAAATTATCAATCTCAACTTGATCGGATACATAAAATGATAATGAAAAAATTGCCAATGTTGCAATTACTGCCGTCAAAATATTTGCAAATGCACCTGCTGAATAAATTGCTACTTTCTTAAATGAATTTAATTTATTTAATTTACGTTCTTCGGGTTTAACAAAAGCAAAAGGTAAAATTGTTAATAACCCAAAACCGCTAGATTTTACATTAACTCCATAATAATATGATATTACACCGTGTGCAGTTTCATGAATAATTAATAATAAGAATATTGCTAATAAACCATACCAGAATGGCAAATAGAATTCTGATCCGGGTATTCTTACTCCGGGGATAACTGGTGAAACGGAGGCAGTTTTGCTAAATAAACTATCAATTAATATATATAACATAAAAAATGATCCTAAATAGCCAANTATTATTGATGGNTAGATAAAAAAATTCCAATTAAANTTTTTTGANAAACTNTTCATTAAATTTAATCCGTATTTACCTTCATTAATAAGAATTAATCCTTTTCTTTCAAATAGCCCAATCTTTATTGAAAAAATAAAAAATAATATGTAAATTAATAAAAATAAATTTAGATCCATATACATATGAATCTTGGTATTGTATAAAAAATTTATCCTCGCTTATATTGAGAAATTATTTCTACTGTGTCAATATGTGATAAAAATAAACCTCTGCAACATTGTCTTTTCAGTCCTGCATCATCTAAAGCCTTCTTTAAGTCTTCTTTTGAATCATATTTTTCTTTAAACTCTTCCCATACATGAGAAACCGGTTTACCACATGAAAAACATCTTATTGGAATTATCATTATCTATAGGATTTTTGTCTCTTGGCTCTAGGAGAAGATTTATTTGGTTTATGTGGTTCATTTCTTCTAACATCTGCAACAAGTAAATGTCTGTCGTAATTTAGATAAGCTTTTTTTAATTCTTCTGAACCAGTATATTCAACTAGTCCTTTAGCAATAGCTAATCTTGCTGCTTCAGTTTGCCCTGACTGTCCTCCACCTTTAATATTAACATTTATATCAATTGATTTTGCTAAATCACCGGATATTAAAATAGGTTCTTCAATTCTTTGTTTGTACATCATCGGAGACATGTTTGGTAAAAAAACTGAATTAACAAAAACACTACCATTACCTTTTTTTAGTATAGCTTTTGCTACTGCTTTCTTTCTTTTTCCAGTTGCAATAATAATTTTATTTGTCATATTTACCAATTAATCTTGAAAGATCTCCTAATTTTGTATAGTTTGATGATTTTAATCTTGTTAAATTTGCATCATCTAAAGTTTGAATATTTTGGTCTTTTAATTCTTCTGGTGTACCGATATAACACATTACTCTTTTATATGCTTCTCTGCCTCGGGCTAGCTTATGAGGTAACATTCTTTTTATTGATCGTCTTAATATTCTGTCTGGCATTCTCGGAGTGAAAGGACCGTGAAATGGTTTTCCGATATTTTTAAAATTTCCAAACTTAGACATTAATGTTGTTTTTGATCCAGTTAAAACTGCTTTTTCACAATTTATGATCTTAATTTCTTTACCCAATAGTAATTGTTTTGCAACGTGACTAGATAATCGTCCAACAACAAGATCGGATGCATCATAAACTATCATGCTACTAACCTCAAAGTGTTACCGTTAGAATCTTTCATTGCTAAATCATGTAAGGACACAACTTTTGAACCGGAATTTTTTATTTTTGTTAAAACTGCTTCTGAAAATCTCCAACAAGAAATTGTTAATTTTTTATCCAGTTGTCCACCTGCAACTAATTTTCCAGGAATAACGACTATATCTCCATCTTTATAATCATTTAACTTGCCTAAATTAACGGTAATTCTTTTTCTTGCAGGTACAGATAATAATTCTGAAACTTTTTTCCAAAAATTTGATTTCTTCTTAAGACTAGCTATAAGAATTCTTAAATTGACGTTTGATGTTCCGTACATTTTTTTCTCCTATGTTATGCAGAGGACAGGACTCGAACCTGCGTAGGCACTAAGCCAATGGGACCTAAACCCATCCCGTTTGACCACTCCGGCACCTCTGCGTGCTCAAAGTTTGTAAGCATCTAAAGACGCTTGAACTTCAGCTAATGCCTGAGATAGTATCTCTTTTGGTGTCATTTGACCCCATGATTCTATCACGAATATGAAATTGTCTAAATCCTTTTTAAATTTATCTATTTTTTGACTATCAATCATTTGTCTTAATTCTTCCAAAGATTCATTTCCTTTTGCGTTTTTTGGATAATGGAAGTAATATATATTTCCTGGACTCCACTTCATATGTTCTTTTCCTTTTCCAAGTTTAGCTACTGCGTGAAATTCCAATTCTTGATTTTTTGAAAGCATTATAATTGGAGCATGTGGATTAACAAACTCTACTCCTTTTCCGATTATTTCAATATCTTTTGCTCTAACTGTATGTGGACCTTTTTTATGTAATTTAAATTCAATTTTGGGATCATCTAAATCTTTTATTGCTGGATCTGCTTTGATAACTAATAATCCTAATCTATGTGCGATTAATTCATCATACATTACAGAATTGTTACTGGTAAAATAAACATCTTCGATTGCAAAAGTATCTAAGTTATAAGAAGCTGACCTTCTTAGTATATTCATAAATTCTTCTGTTGTATTTTCAAATTTTANATGTAATTCATTTTCTGTTGAGTTTAATTCAGTAAACTTCATACTCTTCTACCTCTTCTTCCACCTTTCTTTCTACATCCNCCATGTGGAATTGGCGTAACATCTTCGATTGATAATATTTTTATTCCGTTTTTAGTTAATGTNCTAATTGTTGGTTGAGCTCCTGGTCCCGGATATCTTGATCCATTATGTCCTCCTTGTGCTCTAACTCTTACGTGTAATTGTCTCATACCTTTCTCTTTAATTGATTCAGCAATTCTTTTTGCTGCAACAACTGCTGTATTTGCATGAGCTTCTAATCTTTGTTGTTTTGTTATTTGTCCTCCTGATACGATGGATAATGTCTCAGATCCTGTTATATCAGTAACATGAATTATTGTATTATTATATGATGAATATATATTTGCAATTCCAACATAATCTTCTTTTGCCATCTTATTTAGCTACCTCCGGGGTTTCAGTTGATTCAACGCTTAAATTTTCTTTTACTTCAACTTCCTCTGTATTTTTTGTCTTTGATTCTACTACAGTAGTTAATACTGGAGAAAATCCNTTCTTGTATTCTATTTTATCTTTTTCATTTATTAAATAAGACGGTGATGAAATTATTTTACCATTTACTGAAATTTTTTTATGTAGAATAAATTGTCTTGCTTGTTTAATACTATTTGATAAATTTTTTTTATAGACTACTGTTTGTAATCTTCTTTCAAGAACATCTCTTAATTGTAAGTTTAAAATATCACTTAACTTTGATCCTGTTTTAACTAAATTTAATCTATTTAATTTTTGAATTAAAATCTTTGAATTGCTATCTTTTTTTTCNCCTCTTAATTTTGTAATTTCTCTTGCTTGTTTTCTGAAATTTCTTAATATTGATGCATTTTTCCAAATTTGCTTTTTATTTGTTAAACCATATTCTTCAATGATTTTTCTTTCTTCTTCAATTCTTTGNGCTTGCCAAGGGTGGTTTGGCGTTTCATACTTTCTTCTTTGTTTTCTTACTAATCCCATTATTTCTTATCTTTCTTTCTAGTTGCTACACCGGCCTTTCTACCAGTTGATTTTGTACTTTGTCCTCTTACTTTCTTTGAACCTGCAGCATGTCTAACTCCCTTATATGTTTTAATTTTTCTTAATAATCTNATATCAAATTGTTTTCTTAAATCTAAATCTGAAGAAAGTAAATGTTGATCTTCACCTGATGCTCTATCTTTTCTTCTATTGAATAGCCAAACTGGTATTCCATATTTTTGAGGATTTCTTAAACAATCTTCAATTTCATTTATTTTTTCTTGAGTGTAATCNCCGCACTTCATTTTTCTATCTAATTTTAGTTTATAGCAGATTGCATTGGCTGTCATAAAAGAAGAACCCTTAGGTAGTGTCAGAGCGTGTCCCATNGGTATTTTTCCAGATATATCTTTATCTCCNAATCTTATAATTTCTCTGTAATTTGCTTTATCAGCCATGACTTTCTATTTTCAGTGTCATTTTTAAAGCTTTTGATAAATATTTTCTAACAAAAATAAAAAACATGATACGCCGAGAGTGGGATTTGAACCCACGATCCCGATGGGACAAGATTTCCAATCTTGCGCAATACCTGGCTATGCGATCTCGGCCTGAGTATCTGCTTCAATATATGTTTAAAAAGTTAATTAATTTTATATAGGCGCGATATATGATTTAATATGAGGAATAAAATAAATCGTCATCTTCACAAAGATGAAAAATTAATGTATGTTGAAGTTCCCTCTTGGATGAAATTTCATAAAGAATTAGTTTTTTCACCATTAATTTTTCCATTGATACATGCATTTCTAAAAAAGATATCAACGCATCTTGTAATAACAAATGATAGAGTCATTGCGAGGCATGGTATTATTGGTGAGCATTCGAAAGGAGTTAAATTTAATAATATAGTTTCTGTAAAAGTTCACCAACCGGCATTTGGTTCTATATTTAATTATGGTCACATACATCTATATACTCAATCCGGTGGACATTCTGACTTAGTATTTCACTATATAAAGAATCCAATAAAAGTAAAAAAGGTTATAGAAAAGGGCGTTAATCTAAATACTTCGGTAAAAGAACAGGAACACCGTTCCTAATATCAAATATTCTTTTACACTTCATACATTCTAACTTATCTTTTTTTAATTTTAGATCCTCTTTATCATCCGGGCAACAAATTATCTCTAATAATTCTTTTTCCATATCATATTAAGTTAATGTAATTTCTAAAAGCTATCCCTTCGTCTTTATTCAAAAAATCATCAGAATTAGATTTTGATATTCCTATTCCGATTAATTCATTTGAGGTATTAAAAACTGCTATTTTACTATTAAGTTTTATATCTGAAGTAAATTTAAGAATTCCGTTAAAATAAATTGGCGATCCTTTGGACCAAGGAATTATTGCTCCGTCATCAATCCAAACTTTGTTTATATCCTTAACTGCATCCTCAAGAGGCCTAAAACAATTGATGTTTTTTTTATTGAATAACTTAATAAATTTGTCTTTGGATAAACATTCATTTAATTTGAAGGGACCGCTTTTTGTTCGTTCTAGTTCGATCATATGTGCTCCTGTTTCCATTGATTCTCCCATGTCATGAATTAATTTTCGGATATATGTTCCTGCTTGACAAAGGACTTTAAATTTTACAAGTCTGTTATTAATTGAAATTAGCTTTATTGAATATATATTTCTTTTTCTAACTTGTCTCTTTACGGCAGAAATTTTTGGTACTAATTGATCTATCTCTCCGGTGAATGATTTGAATGTTGATTCAATCATATCTTTGGTAAAATCCTTATGTACAATCATGGTTGCAATATATTCCTTTTTTGATAAAGATAGAATTGAAGAAATTTTATTTCCTCTATTTAATAGGATGGGCAAAACTCCAGTGGTATTGGGGTCTAGGGTTCCTGCATGACCTGCTTTATTGAATCCCAGGTCTAGTAAAAATCTGGTAAAATTTCTTGAAGATACACCTTTTTCTTTATTTAACAAAACTAATGAATGATTCATTAGTTCTTGAAAAGTTTTATTTTTATATTTTTTATAACTGGCTTTTTGACGAACAATAATTTTCATATTAATTTAATTTTAATATTTTTCTTAAAAAGGTTGAGAAAAAGATTGAAAATATAATATAGGTTCCCAACCAGCCTAAATTATATGGCCAGAATCCGAAAGAAAGTATAGTTTTTCCTTCCATGGTTTTTCTTAACCAGCTAAATACGATAAGAATTGGAATAAAGTAGTATTTCATTGGCCTAAAGGTCATTTTAATTTGCTTCATGGATAAATTCATCATCTTTGGTTGAATTTCCTTAACTTTTTCCAGATTATCTTTATTTTTTTTGAGTTCTGCTTGATATTTTTTAATATCTTTTTTTAACTCTTTCATCAAATTTTGATCAATGAGCATTTTATTGAATATGGTTATGATTAAAGAAACAAGGAATGCGACAAGTAATATAGTATAAAATGGATCCATTAGTCATCACTACTCATAATTTTCTTTAAAGAAGGATGCATATCCATTGCATGTTCTTTTGCAATACGTTCATAGAATTGATATATAATCATAACTGCCAATAATATTCCGGTACCTCTGCTTAAAGCTCCCAATAAATCTGCCAATGCTGCTAATACTCCGACTAATGCACCACCCATTACAGTAAGACTGGGAATATATCTATTTAAAATTGACTCTAATACTCTCGCGTCACGTCTAAATCCCGGTATTTGTAATCCTGAACTTAAAATTTGTTTAGCTTGAGCATCTGCAGACATATTTGCTGTTTTTACCCATAATACAGAGAATAGTGCTGAACCAAAAACAAGAATTAGTGTATAAACGATCGCTTGTAAAATTAATTCTCCGGACGCATTACCCAATACTAATGATCTAACTACGTTTGGGCTGTTAACCCATTTTACCAATCCTGTTGCCGGCGTACCATCAATAAATGTTCCAAATAGTGGTAAACCCCAATTCTCCAATAATCTTCCCCAAAGTTGGATATTTGCCATTAATGCAGCAACTAAAATAACTGGAATGTTGGAAGTATAC
>NZAU01000132.1 GCA_002686215.1 Candidatus Woesearchaeota archaeon | reverse complement strand
ATGGATTTGATTATATTAAAGTATGGCATAAAAATAAACCAATCAATCCAGCAACTGGAAGAAAAAATCCGACAATTGTAAATTGTAGTTGGGGAAAACGTCAATTTGTAAGAAAGGATCTTTCTTCTAGTGCTACATTTAGAGGAACCACAGTTCAAAGTAGCGATTATCTTTCGACTGCTGATGGATTGGCACCTGGATATGTGGATACAATTTCTTTCAACAATATTTCTTACTATCAATTTACGGCAGAGGATCCATCAGGGCAAACAACTTTTGAAGAAATACTAGATGATCCTGATTGTGATGATTTAATATTTGTTATTTCTGCAGGAAATTCTGGTAGTAGCGGTGGAAAGCAAGAAGTTCCTGGTGGTCCAGATTATGATAATCGATTTGTTACTGGAACATTTACTTATTCAACATATTCAAAACATTACTGTCGAACTGGAACACCAACAGGGAATATAGGTTCACCAGACGCACCTATTAATGTTGGTTCTTTAGATAGTGATTATGAAACTGCTGATGGCAGCTATGATGAAAGAAAATCTGGTTTTTCTAATTGTGGTCCTGCTATTGATGTTTGGTCTGCAGGATCTGCAATTCTAGCACCATATAATACTGGATTTTACGATCCAAGAAACTTTGACTTTGGTCTTAATTATTTAAGTGGAACAAGTATGGCTGCTCCGAATGTTGTTGGTGTTTTGGCTTTATACTTGGAAACTAATCCATCCGCAACAAGAGTTGATGTTAGAAACTGGTTAATGAAACATGGTACTATTGAAGCACCTCTTTCAGATCGATATACAAACCCGATTGGGGTTGCTGCTTATTGGGGTTATGATTATGCATTAAGAGACTCTCCCAAAAGAGTTCTTTATAATCCTTTTGCTAATAATACTACTCCAAAAATCACTGGTGTAAATATCAGTGGTATATCATTTAAGCAATCCTAAATACATAAAAAACCTGAAATGGCAGATAAAAGTTTTGGCGTAAAGGATATAAATCTGATTGGTGCATCAGGTACACCAGAGATTGAAAGTCCCAACAATCTTAATATCAAAGCAACCAATGTTGCTATCAGCACTGATATGAGTGTTGGTGGTGAACTGACTGTAACTGATACTTTCTTAAAGCCACAGGCAGTTGGTCTTGGAACTACTAATGTTGCTGGTAGAGATGCTGGTATTTCAACAGCAACTGGAACTGTGATTTATGATGCTGATGTTGGAATGCAGGTTTATTCTGGTGATGAAGGTGGTTGGAAGACCGTTGCTAATACTCAAGGTCCTCCCCCAGATGTGAATTATTTTGGTGATGGTAGTGATGGTGATTTCAATAGTTCTGGAAATACTTCCTTGACTGTTACCAATAAGAATGGTAATTATGATGGTGATATGATGGTAAAACAGTATACCGGTTTTACTTTAAATGCTGGACATACTTTTACTGTAGATCAACCTTGTAGAGGATTGGTTATTTTATGTAAAGGAGATGTAAGTATTTCTGGAACTCTTACTATGGCGCATAAGGGTGCTTATGCCGATGCTGCTGATAATAGTACAAATCCAAATGCAAATATCACAACTACTGTTCCTGCTAGTGGATTGATTTGGAGATTTGTTAGATCTACTGGTGGTCAGGGACCTTTTACTCCAGACCCAACACATTTGAATGGTGCTGCTCCACCATCAGGAGATATCTATACTTGGTTGACGGCACAAAATAATTTACTTTCTGGTAAGGCTGGATATGAAGTAAGAATGAGTCGCCAGGGTGCTAATGGTGGTGACGGTGGTCCGGATTCACCACAAGCAAATAATCCAGGTCAACCAGGAACGAATGGTACTAACAGTGAAAGTAGTGGTGTTTACACCATGCAAACTGGCGGCGGTGGCGGCGGTCACAATAGTGCCTGGGATCCTGGACACGGTGCTGGTACTGGTTCTTATGGTTCTTGCTTTGGTGGTGGATCAGGAGGTGGCGGAAACAGATCTCGCAACCCACTTGATTCTGGTATGAATGCTGGAATTTGGGGTGGAGCAGGTGGATTTGGTGATAATGGTGGAGCATATAACTATTGTGGTGGTGGAGGTGCTGGTAATGGTGGAGGTGCGGGCAACGCCAATTCTGGAACAGCAAATGATGGTGGTGACGGAACTGGTGGATTGATAGTTATTATTGCTAAAGGTAATGTAACTGTTAATAATGGTGGAGAGATTGATATTAGAGGAAACGCTGGTGGTAGTGCTTCAGGACACAACGATGGTAATCGTGTAGAATCTGCTGGTGGAGGTTCTGGTGCTGGTATTTGCTTGATTGCTCATGGAGGAACTCACGTAAATAATGGAACCATACACACTTCTGGTGGTGCTGGTGGTGTTGCAACTCCTTCTAATAGTGGTAGTTATGGAACTGGTAGTGGTGGAGCTGGTGGAGTTGGATCATTGAGAGCTATTCAAATCGACGTATAAGGTACAATGAATACACATTTTTCTTGGGAAGTATTAAAGTTAAAGAAGTATGGGACATTAGGTTCTCATTCAAATATTGTTTATAGTATCAACTGGAAGTGTACTGGCATTTCCACTGTTGGTTCTGAAACAAAGACTGCCTCACAAGACGGTTGGGTTTCTATTAGCACTTCTGTTAGTGATCCTATTGATTATAGTTCTCTCAATTCATCGACTGTAGTTGGTTGGGCAAAAGACTCACTAACCTCTGTTGGTGTGAATGGATATGAAGATAATGTTATTAATTTATTGAATAGCGACTCTTATGAGTCAACACCACCCTGGTCCTGATAAATAACTAAAAACCTATAATGGCTAACAATAGGGAACTATCACAATTAGGTTCTATAGTCAATATAAATGACTCTAATAGAACTCTTGGTATCGCCGCTAGCGTTGGTATTGGTACTACTGTTGCCGATTATCAACTGCACGTTCAGGGTGATATCAATTTTACTGATAATCTCTATAAGGATGGTGAGTTATTCACATCTGGAGTTGGTGCTGGTGTAGGGACAATCACACCAAACAGTGGTATTATTACCGGTAGAGTTGGTTTCGGATTCACAGATATAAACTTTATTGGAACTGGAATTACTGTTACTGGATATGGATCAACTGTTGTCGTTGATATGAATGCTATTGCTGCTGCTTCTGCAGGTGCCAGTGGTGACGATGCTATTAGATTTGCCATTGCATTCGGGTAATATAAATACTTGATATATCGATATGGACGCACTAGGTCAATAAAACATGGCGAACGACTTTAAGTTAAAAACAAAGGCTAACGTTGGTGTAACGACCGAAAACGTTTATGTTGTGCCTTCTACACCAAATACAACTACTACAGTTATTGGTATCACCTTGTGCAATACTTCTGGTAGTGGTATTAATGTTGGAGTTGGAATTACTAGAGCGGGATCTGACGATATTAAAATCTTGAAAAATGTTCCCATTCCTCAAGGATCTACCCTTGAGTTTATGCAGGGGAACAAAGTTGTCTTAGAGGCAACAGATACATTAACAGCAAATAGTGATACTAATGCAAGTCTTGATGTTGCACTCACTATTCTGGAGATGACTTGATATGGCACTTACCAAGATTACAAGAGGTGTAATCAAACCCAATGAGAATTATGATACTCATAATATAAACTCAACGGGTATCATTACTGCCACGCAGTTTCATGGAGATGGTAGTAATCTAACTGGTTTAGCAGATCCTTCTGTTCTTACTGTTGGTGGCGCTACCAAAGTTGAGGCAGTATCTACTGGTGCTACTGTTACTGGTAATCTTGATGTTTCTGGTAGTATAAATGCTGCATCTATCACTGGGGACGGTTCTAATCTGACTGGTGTTGGTGGTCTTGGTGATCCACAAGGTTCTACAAATAATCTAAATTATTTGTTCACTAGTCCCCGACTTCTTGCTCTTACTAAAAGCACAACTGTTAGTGCTACAGCAGCACAAGGTAAGGTTGTATTTACAGCATCTGAAAGTCTTACGATTGGAACTGGTGTAACTGTAACAGTTGCGGCAGGAACCACTATTCGCACCAATGTACTTGGTCTTTACTAGGAGGTAGTATGGCACTCACTAAAATTACCAAGATTGGATCTAATGGTCTTGATGATGACGTAAGCACAGGTGGTGGTGGTTTAAATAGTACTGATAGTATTGATAAACTTCTTTTTATTCATCACGGTGGGTTCACTGCTGATACTACCATTGGTTCTCCACAAAAATTTGTTGAAGTATTTTCGCATACAGATGCTACAATAGATATTGATAGTGGTGTTACTGTTACTATTGATGATCAAGCAATGCTTATGAATACAGATCATTCTACTTTTGGAGTTACTTTTATGGCAAATGGTGCTGCTGGAACTAACCTTCAAAGAGCAACAAAGATTGATGATAATGTAAGAACTTCTGTAACTTCTGATATTAGTTTGAGTGGTAACAAGAAAGTTGCTTACTCACAGATACCTACAGAATTTCANGCAGATGTNCCNTTCGATATTGATAATTCTGTCACCGTCACTGTAGATGATGGGGCGGTTCTTGTTATATAAATAATTTCAACTTATTGGCCAATTACGGATAACGCAGTATGTCCACNTTAAGNGTAGATAATATNAANGGNAGAACNGGTNCGACNGTTAATATCCCAGACTCGAATAACCTGAGTGTAAGTGGTTCCTTGAGCGTTTCTGGGGTCACAACATTCACTTCAAGTGGTGAACTCAACCTTCAGGGAGTTAATATTAACTCTGGTACTAGAGGAGATATTCTTTATTATGATGCAAATGGAAAGTTAGCAAAACTTTCTATTGGTACTACTGGTCAGGTTCTTAAGTCTGATGGTAGTGATGTTACTTGGGGTGGTATTGGTTCTGCCGCGAATGCTTATTATGTTGCTACCAATGGTACTGATGCTGCTGGTTCTGGTACTTCTGCTGATACTGCATTCAGAAGTATCAAATACGCTTGTGCAAATATCACAACCCCAACAGCAACTTCTCCTGCTGTTATCTTTGTAAGAGCAGGTGTTTATGAGGAAACACAACTTCCAATCATTGTTCCTCCTTATACAACAATCGTTGGTGATAACCTTCGTGCTACGATTGTAAAACCTGCTTCTGGTCTTGATTCTTCTGGTTCTGTTCTAAACAATCGCTCTACACTGTTCAGATGTAGTAATGGTGTTATTATTCAGGATCTTGTTTGTGATGGAATGGGAGGATACATTCCTGGTTCTCCTGCTAGTGATCCAACTGCTGGTACTCTTGGTGGTATTTACTTTGCTCTGAATGCAGCAAGTCCTATCACTGATAAATCACCATACATCTATAACGTAACTACTTTTGGTGCTGGTGCTACTGGTGCTGTTGTAGATGGTTCACTTCATTCGAGTGGAAACCGCAGTATGCTGTTCCACACCGTTACTCATATTCACAGTGATGGTCTTGGATGTTGGGCAAAAGATAATTCAAACTGCGAAATTATTTCTGGATTTACTTACTATTGTCAGATTGGTTATAGTGCAACTGGTGGATCCAAGATTAGATCTCTGAACTCTTCAAACTCTTATGGTGAGTTTGGAGTATTCTCAAAAGGATTTGATACTCAAGAGACCGCAAACACTGGTCTTGTAAAGGGTATAATGCTTTCCTATCAGGGAACAATCTCTGGTGCATTTACTCCTGGAGAACTAATCACTGGTGCTGGGGGTGCAACTGCATACGTTATCAACGCACAATCAGAACCTAAAGTTCTTTATATTATTCCTGCTAGTGGAACATTTCAATCTGGTGAGGTTGTAACTGGTGCTGGTGGCGCAACTGCTACTCTGGTTGCTGGTACTGTCACGAGTAATCAGACTGGTAGAATTCTTGTTACTACCTTTGCATCATCTGCTGATCCTGGCGATTCACTCCAGTTTGCTACTACTGATGGTAACGCATATCAGATTCAATCGGTAAGTTCTGTTACTGCTAATAGTATTGCTTATCACGTTCTGGTATTCTCGACATCAAGAGCAACTCCAGTTGCTGATGGTGTAACTGTAAATGTAAGAAAGGAATTCAGTCAGGTTAGACTTACTGGTCACGACTTCCTGAATGTTGGTACTGGTGGTACAGATACAACTAATTGGCCAAACAATCCTACACAATCAAAGTCACAGCAAAATCAAGTTGTTACTTTGGCAACTGACCCTGGTCGTGTTTATTATGTTGCTACTGATGAAGATGGTAACTTCTACGTTGGTGACCAGTTCAGAGTTGAACAGGCAACTGGACAAGTTACTCTTGATTCTTCTGCCTTTGACCTGACAGGTCTGGAATCACTTCAACTTGGTTCTATCGGTGGACTCATTGGTGCTTCTGTTAATGAGTTCTCGACTGATACCACGATGTCGCAGAACAGTAACAACAAAGTTCCTACACAGGCTGCTGTTAGAGCTTATGTTGCTGCTAACTCAACTATTGCTGGTATCAACACCGCAGGAACAACAGAACTTACAAACCTTTCTGTAAGTGGAGTTGTAACTGCAACAACATATAATGGTTCTGGTAGTGGATTAACTAACTTACCTTCCTCACAATTAACTGGTGCTCTCCCAGCACTTGATGGTTCAGCACTGACTGGTGTTGGTGGTGGTCTGCAATCAATGCAGGTATTTACCAGCACTGGAACTTCTACCTGGACTAAACCCGCAGGTATTAGTAAAGTTAGAGTTTATGTAACTGGCGCCGGCGGTGGCGGCGGTGGCGGTAACAATTCCTGGAATAGTGGTGGTGGCGGTGGTGCCGGTGGTACTGCCGTTGAAATCATTGATGTTTCTTCAGTATCAACTATAACTGTTACCGTTGGTACTGGTGGTAATGGTGGTGGCACCGGAGCCGCAGGAAGTGATGGATCATCATCTTCTTTTGGAAGTTATTGTACTGCTAATGGTGGAGAAGGTGGAGCACAACCTTGGAATTCTGCCTCTGGGGAAAAAGGAAGTGGTGGTACTGCTACTGGTGGTGATTTGAACCTTATTGGTGGTGATGGTGGTTCTGGTGGTGGTGGTGACATCCAAGATGAATCTCCTTCTGGTGCTATTGGTGGCGCATCTTATTGGGGAGGCGGCGGTCAAAACGGTGCTTCTGGAAGCACCGGTAACAGTACAAACTATGATGGTAAAAATGGTAGATCTTATGGTTCTGGTGGTGGTGGTGGTGATAATGATGGAAGTAGCTCCTATAGTGGAGGTA
The DNA here is from genome assembly GCA_002686215.1 of Candidatus Woesearchaeota archaeon. Next base: position 477 of record NZAU01000132.1, on the reverse strand, counting down.
GAGGTGCAGACGGTATTGTTGTAGTAGAGGAGTACGCTTAAAATGAAAGCACTTATTCAAAACGGAAAAGTAATCCAAACTTCGGAAACGGAATTTGATGTTCATCCAAGTTACACTTGGGTTGATGCCACTTCTGATACAGAAGTTGGTGGAACTTATGTAGATGGTGTATTTGGTCCTAGAGACACTAGTACTAGTGCTGAAAGGTTAGCATTACAATGGGCATATATTCGCAGTGAAAGAAACAAAAGATTGAGTGAAACTGATTATCTGGCACTTTCTGATCAAACTTTATCTTCAGATATGACAACATATCGCCAAGCATTGAGAGATCTTACAACTCAATCTGATCCATATAACATCACTTGGCCAACGAAACCATCCTGATTGACTCTCTGTAAAATCTGATATATAATTGGAATGAACACATTATGAGAATATGGCATTTCAATCAGTCTGGTATTTTACAGACCTGCC
>NZAU01000016.1 GCA_002686215.1 Candidatus Woesearchaeota archaeon | reverse complement strand
GATATGTTACCAATAGATGTAGATTATTCTTATTCAGATGTTCCAATTCACCTTGCCAATGGATTTACTAATTCAGATAGAGAAATATTTGATACATACTTTGGGGGTGTAACTTTATTTCCAGTCGATTTATTCAAAAAGGTAAACGGATATTCCAATGAGTATTGGGGTTGGGGATTTGAAGATGATGATTTGTTAATGAGATTAACAGAACAACATATCTTTACAGATACAATATATTATGAAGTTCCCAAATTAAATACATCAGCTCTTTATCTACACGGAGACCAAAGTTATATACAATGTCCTAATAATATTCAATTAAACAAAAACTTTACAATTCATATGTCTTTCAAACCAGATGAGATTATTCCTGAATTTAAAAAAATGTTTGACGAATATTGTGTGTTTAGTATTGAGGGTTGGGATACAACAATTGCATATAACTCTTTCAACAGATATAAATTTGAATATTGGGATATAGGAAAAAATTGCCATCAAATTACATCAAAATATTCTTATCCCAAATTTACTAATATTACAATTACTCACGACAGAAGAGAAAGACATTTATGTATGTATCAAGACGGAGAAAAAATTGGTGAACACATATTAAGAAGAAAATTTTTAGATACTAAAAAGGCTTGGTTTAACATTGGTATAGGAGCGACAGAAAGAGATGACGACATAAAAAGTTTTCGTGGTTATGTAAATGACTTTGCATATTGGGATAAACCACTACAACCAAATGAAGTCCAAGAAATTCATAAATCACAAGGATTTAGTTTATTAAATGATTATGAACAATATAGTAGTTCAGATAACCTAATATCTTATTATGATTTTAAACATTTAAAATTAAAGTCAAATTACATATATGATGAGGGTAAATTATTAAATTTAAAAACTAACGAGTATGATGCAACAACTCAACATTGTATTCCAAAAACAATTCAATCGATTGAGAGAAAAGAAATATCTATTCCCGCCAGACGACAATCAAAATTTGAAATGATGGAACACAAACCAGAAGGTTATTTAGAGGGTGGTTGGAAGTCCAAATCAACAAGATTAAATCAGATTAGGTTTTACAATCAAGTTCGTAATAATGAAACTGATTTAGCAACGGACGGATTAACAACTTTAAATTTTAAGGGTGTTTCTAAAACCGAACAAGACAACTATACATTTATATCGGTGGAGTTATGAAGTTAGGAGTTTGCATACCATATCGTGATAATGGAGACGGAGTTCGTCAAGGACATCTTGATAGATTGATACCACACTTAGAAGAGTTCTTAGGTAAACAAGGAATTGATTTTACTTGTTATGTAGGACATCAGATTGATTATGAAAAGTTTCACAGAAGTGGAACTAAAAATGTAGCATATCTTGAAGCCAAAAAAGACGGTTGTGATTATTTTGCGTTCCAAGATGTTGATATGTTGCCTTATGATGATTGTTATTATGGTCATCCCGGCGATACACCAAAACACATTGCCACTTGGTTATCACAATGGGGTTATACTTTAAGAGATAATGAATACTTTGGTGGAGTAGTGATATTTACAGCTGAACAATTTGAAAACATCAACGGATACAACACCGACTATGTTGGTTGGGGTATGGAAGATGATGACTTATATTGGAGATGTGTAAAGAAAGGTTATTTTAAACAAGAAACTTTTCAAGAAATAAAACAAAAAATGGTTTTATCATTGGACGGAAAATCCACTTGTATTAAAGTTCTACCAACACCTAAACTTCGCAGACTACCTACTGATAGTTTCAAAATAGAAGTTATTTGTAAGCCTGAAATACCCGAATATGAACCAGAACATTTAATTGGTCAAAACATAAAATATAAAAAATACCCACTTATTTCTAAAATCGGATATGACTTTGGTATTGATTATAATAATTCAAATGCATTTGCTTGTTCAATGTGGGATTGGAAAAACCAACACATNTATCGTTGGAGAAAANGNTATCAANATAATTGGACAAAAGTTAGTTTGATACACGATAAAGATAAACAAACAATTAGTTTTCAAATCAACGACCAAGACTTAGGAGAAAAGTTTGGTATACAACAATCAACAATTGAATATGAAGAAAGATTNAAACGATATGGAAATAATCCATTTTGGATTGGTTGTAATGACCCACACGCTTGGGAAGGACAAAGNTTTTTNAAAGGAGAAATAGCAGAAGTAAAGATGTGGGATGCTTACGATGATTTAGTTTTACATTACGATATGACTAAATCTATATGTTGCGACCAAGGTTGTAAAAGATGTAAAGGAGATATCGTTAAAGATTTAAGTGGAAATGAAAACCACGGAGAAATACAAAATCGTGGCATAAGATTTTTACGAGATACAGAAGTAATTAAATTAAATCCAGAACCACATAGAAGATACGGAACTATGGAGTGTATGGAACACGAGGACGAGGGAATCATCAATAATCAATTTCAAGGAGATGTAGAACAAACATCTAAAAATGAAATTCTTTACAGAAAGAAAATGCAAAAAGGGGAAGTTGATATTGACACTTATGGTTTAAACTCAATGAAATATGAAATAGATAGCGTTGACACTATTTATAATAGACACAAGATAATTAATGTGAGGTTTTTAAGTGAAGGAAGATAAACATATAGATTTAAATCATTCAGTCTATGTTGATATGAAAAAAGACTTAGACAAAGTTGGGGAAGGAATGTGTTTAGCAAAATGGACACAAGTTACTCTACAATTGCAAACAGGTCATAATCACTCTTGCCACCACCCAAATACACACAAAATAAATTTAAATGAAATCAAAAGAAATCCGAGTGCTCTACATAACACACAATTTAAAAAACTTCGTAGAAGAGAAATGTTAACTGGTAAACGACCAGTTGAGTGTGATTATTGTTGGAATGTTGAGGATAATTCAGATAGGTTTTCAGATAGAGTTTTTAAATCTACGGAGAGTTGGTCTAAACCACACTTTGATGAAATCATAAACCAAGATTGGAGAGAAGATTTTAATCCAAGATATGTTGAGGTAGCATTCTCAAATGCTTGTAATTTTAAATGTAGTTATTGTGCACCTGCTTTTTCAACAACCTGGATGGAAGAAATAAAAAAACACGGAGCATACCCAACAACAGATAAATTTAATTCATTAGACTATAATAAACTTGAAAACAAAATGCCTATTCCACAAAGAGAAGATAATCCATATGTAGAGGCATTTTGGAAATGGTGGCCAGAACTATATCGTGATTTACATACTTTTAGAATTACTGGTGGAGAACCATTGTTAGCAAAAGATACTTGGAAAGTATTGGATTATATTATCGAGGAACCTAATCCTAATAAAAAATTAAATCTTTCTATCAATTCTAATCTTGGTGTGCCAGATAATTTAATTGATAAATTCATAGAAAAGCTAAAACGAATTGAAGATGAAGATAGAGTAAATGAATTGATAATTTTTACATCAGTAGATACTTGGGGCCCGCAAGCAGATTATATTCGTAATGGATTAGAGTTTAATCGTTTTTGGGATAATCTTAATAAAGTTTTATCATCATTGGATAGAGCAGTTGTTACAATTATGTCAACATACAACGCCCTTTCAGTTCCTAATTATAGACCACTAATTCATAATGTTTATGATTTAAAACAACAATACTTTTCAGAAGACAGATATTGGTCATCGGCAGTATTTTTAGATTCAAGTTATTTAAGATTTCCACAACACCAAACCGTACAAGTTTTACCAGATGTATGGAATCAAGAAATAATAAAACAAGCACAATTGGTTGATTATTATTCAGTATTGTGGGGAGCAGAGTATCAAAATAAAATGCCAGGTTATTCAGATGTAGAAATACAAAAAATTAAAAGAATATATGATTGGAAAACTGCTACTTGGGAAGGAAAAGAAGAACAAGTTTTACAACAAAGATATAACTTTGGTAAATATTTTCAAGAACACGATAAAAGACGAGGAACAGATTTTAGAAAAGTATTTCCTGAATTAGCAGATTTTTACAATGATTGTTTGGAGATAAAGTTATGATAAAATTTACAGGAGAAAATTGTTTCTTTTTGCCAAACTATTCAAGAAACCAAATCATTAATGAAAACAAAATACCAAAACTTGTTTCTGATGACTTTATGATAGAGGTTGAAACATATATTGATTGGAAAAAATGTATAAAAAAGATGGATTATAAAAATCATTTCGAACTTGGTATTACTACTTTCAATGGTATGCCATTTGGAATAGTATTAAGAAAAGCTTGGCCTGAATTTGGTAAACCTGATACGCCAGTAGTAAGTGCTACGGTTTGGATACAAGGTAAGGATAAATTAGAGCCAGTTTATTGTGATGTTTTAGTGTCAGAAAAATTTAAAGGAATTTCAAAAATTAAAATGAATTATGTAAAAAATAAATCATTAGAATTAATTGTTAATGATAAAAGCAACAAAATAGAATTACAATCATCTATTGCAGATTATTCAGAATCTTGGTTATGGGTTGGNTGTTGTAGTGGGTTTCCATTTACACCAACAGAACATCAAGGATTTTTTGAGGGTGAAATCAATAGTTTAAAAATATCTACAAATGATTATGATTTTTTAGATTGTGATTTTTCAATGACTAATGGTAGAAAGATATTTGACGATACAGATTTTGGACATCATCTATTGAACAGATATCTTAATAAAGAAAACTCGGTGGTTGTATTTTAATGAAATATGTAATCGATATAGACGGAACGATTTGTAAAGANGTNGGTGAGGTAATCGGTAGAGAACCTTATCTTGATAGAATTGCAAAAATAAATAAATTGTATGATGAAGGACACACAATCGTTTTCTATACTGCTCGTGGATTAAAAAGTGGTAGAGGNGAAAAACATTATCGTCCAATCACAGAACAACAATTAAAAGAGTGGGGAGTAAAATATCACGAGTTGTGCTTTAAAGGACACAATGGAGATTATTTCATAGATGATAGAGGAATAAACGCAGAGGACTTTTTTAAATGATATTGATATCACATAGAGGAAATATATTGGGTAGAAAAAAACAATTAGAGAATAATCCTAACTATATTGACAATGCGTTAAAGTTAGGATATGATGTTGAGGTTGATGTTTGGTCAATAGATAAACAATTTTATTTAGGACACGATGAACCACAATATAAAATTGAAAGAAGTTTTTTACAAAANAAANANTTNTGGTGNCACGCAAAAAACATAGAGGCATTTTATCGTATGATAGATGATAAGATACATTGTTTTTTTCACGANAAAGATANAGTNGCATTAACATCAANAGGATANTTTTGGTCAGCGTTTGAAGATGAGATGACNAGTAAATCTATTTGTGTTATGCCNCCAAGTTCAAGAGATTTACCAAAGGATATAGCAGGAGTGTGTAGTGATAACATTGGATATTATAAATGATTGGGATTTAGTTGATGTTGATAACATTTCAGGTAGACTAAATGTTATGTGGTTGACGCCCGAGGGAATAGGAATATCAACAAGAGATTATTCTCATATGACAATATTGAATATGATTTGTGAAAAATCTAATAACCACGATTTTTGGAATATTGAAGAAATGAAANAACATAACATTGATGATGTAATTCAATTAGAGGGNCATACTAAATATTTTAAAAATAATAATGTTAAGTTAGCAAAACTNATGTTAGACTTTATGAAAAAAACAAAGTTTGTTAGNGTATCAGGCCCATATAGAGCGAAAGAGTTTGGGGGTTCCGAATATGGACACGCTAGTAAACTATTGGAAACAAGAAAATTTGTTTATGAGTATTATAAAGGATTGACAAAAAAACAAAGAGAATTTACAAAAGAAGTTATAAACAAATATAATTTATCAGATGATGAGGTTCAAGTAAACAAATATGATTAATCTTTATTATGATAGAATAATTGATGGTGTGGTAATACCTAATGGTATACCCGAATCTTTTACTAAATACTATAATCCATTTTTTAATTATCCTTTATTTAGAAAAGAGGTAGGATTTGAACCTGCGGTATATCCGAGTGATATTAGACAACATAAATTAAATGAGGTAAGTGTAGACTCTATTGATGAAAATGAAAAAGAGTTTTTAGGATATTATACGATAGAGGGATTTGGTTCAGCTAGAAATGCTATGGGTGTTAGCACTGAAATTAAAGGAAAGTATGAATCGGTTTTTAATTATATAGAAAAAGATAGTCTAAAATTTTTACAAAAGGGTGTATTAAAGTTATGTATTTGTTATTTACAAGAAGCTTTTATAACTGATGATATTATACACTCAATACACTTTAATACCAAAAGATTAAATATACCAAATCCTATTGTAATTGTCAATGATTATTTNATAGAAAAAAGATACAAAGAGTGGTGTAGTCAAATTAATGATAAGCCAAGAATTCAATCTATTATATTTTGTCATTCGTTATATGAAAAGTCAAATGAAATGTATGAACTACTAAATAATCATCAAGTATATGATATGGCATCAGAATATAAAGAACATACAAGTTCTGCTATGTCGTTAGATGATTTTAAAAATACAAAATCTACATTGAGAAAAAATACAATATTATCAATGAACAGAAGACAACGAGAACACAGATTAGCAACTTTGTGTGTTTTAAATCACTACAAATTATTAAAAGGAAATGGTGTCAGTTATCAGTTGACTTTTGACGGCCCTACTACAAGATATTATGTTGATAAATTGTTTACTAATGAAAACAAGTATAAAAAATACTATGAAGATTATAGGGAACTAAGAGAAATGAAATATCAATGGGTAGATTATCCAATAGCTATGGAAGCGAAAGATGGAGTTCATCACGGATATGGTTGGGAAAATAAACAACCATATTTAGATTCTTACTTAAACATTACAACAGAAACAGACTTTTTAAATCCAAGTGGATATGCTTCTGAAAAAGTTTGGAAACCATTTGGATTTTTTCAACCAGTTTTGTTAGTTGGTAATTATGGAACATTGGAATTTGTTCGTTCATTTGGATTTAAAACATTTGACGGATTCATTGATGAGAGTTATGATAAAGAAAAAGATAATGGTAAAAGATTTGAATTGATAGAAAAGGAAATAATAAAATTTAGTAAAATGTCCAAACAAGAAGTCCACGATTGGTATTGGAGTATGGAAGACATATTAGTTCACAACTTCAACTTGTTTATGGAATATGGAAAAAATAGAGAACAAAATTATAAAAACTTATTGGAGAAATTAAAATGAAAATACTAATAACAGGCGGAGCAGGATACTTAGGTTCAGTCTTAACAAGAAACCTATTAAAGAAACACGAAGTAATCGTTTATGATAATTTAATGTATAATCAAACATCATTAGTTGACTTATGTCATCACGAAAACTTTACATATCATTATGGAGATGTTCGTGAGTGGAGTAAGTTAAAATACTTAGTGGAGCANGTTGATGTGATTATACCACTTGCGGCATTAGTTGGATTTCCAAGTTGTGAAAAAGATAAAGAATTAGCAACGAGTATCAATACAACACAAATACAAAATATAGTTGATGTAATGACACCAGACCAAAAGATTTTATATCCAAACACTAATAGTGGTTATGGTAGTAGAACAGAAGGTATGGTTGATGAAACAAATGATTTGACACCAATCAGTCATTATGGAGTTACGAAGTGTGAAGCAGAAGATTATATATTACAAGAAAGTAATGGAATAGTTTTTAGATTGGCAACAGTGTTCGGTGTGTCAAGTCGTATGAGATTAGATTTATTAGTAAATGAATTTGTATATAAATTACTAACAGACAAATACATTACATTATTTGAACACGAATTCGTTCGTAATTTTATTCACATACAAGATGTAAGTAGTGCATTTGAATTTATGATTGAAAACTATGATAAATATCAAGGACAAATATTCAATGTTGGATTATCAGATACTAATATCAACAAGAAAGAATTAGTAGAAAGAATACAACGACAAATACCAAATACATCAATTACTTATTCAGATTACTTTGAAGACCCAGACAAAAGAAATTATGTGGTTAGTAATGAAAAAATAGAAAAAACAGGTTGGAAACCACAATATAGTCTTGATGACGGAATATCAGAATTAATACAAGCATACAAAATGATAGTTCCACAAGAGAGTTCAAGATATAGAAACGCCTTCCCACTAAGTTATGGACAATCAATATGAGTTTTAAATACACAATAGAAGAAACACAATTAGAGGGTGTAAAAGTTTTTACGCCAGATAAGTTTACTGATTATCGTGGAACAATGTGGACATATTGGGAAAAAGATATGGACACACCACCACATAAAATTTCAAAGTTTACACACTCTCGTAAAAATGTTCTACGAGGTCTACACGGAGATAATGAAACTTGGAAACACATTACTTGTGTTTATGGTGCATTTTATTTAGTGGTGGTTGATTATCGTGAAGATAGTCCAACTTATTTACAATGGGTTAGTTTTACACTTGACGATAAAAATTGTAAAAGTGTATTGGTTCCACCAGGTTTTCTAAACGGACATTTATGTTTATCAGACGAGTGTGTATTTCACTACACTCAATCTTATCCAAATGAATATGTAGATTGGAAAGACCAAATATCAGTTAAGTGGAATGACCCAATGTTAAAAATAAACTGGCCAATAGATAATCCAATATTATCGGAGAGAGATAAATGAAGATAGGATTTTTTGGGTGTAGTTTTACTGAGGGTGGTGGACTAAATTCGCCGGTGTTTAACGAATACGCAATAAAAAATAATTTAATACCAAAAGAATATGAGGGTGAATATGAAAAAACAAGAAAAGGTTTTAGATACTCTACTTTAATTGGAAAAAATTTAAATTGTGAAGTTGAAAACTTCGGTAAAGGTCGTAGTTCTAATGAGTATATTTTTAACCAATTATACAAACATCACAAAAAATTTGATATTTGTGTTGTTCAATTAACAATATATTCAAGAAGATATCAATGGGACGAACACGAAGAAAAATTTGAACATATAAATGATATCGACAATTTTACTTTAAACAGATTCAACAGAGAATATGCAAGAGACCAAGTATCAATGATGGTAAATTTATTTGATAGTTTAAACAAAAAAATATATTGGATGTCTCACGAGGATATTCCTAAAAATTTAAAAAGTAATAATTTAATTTATTTTGAACCAAAAGGACATTTACACGATTTTGTAATGAAAAATAAATTAACTTTTAAACACGAGACAAACGGCTATTATGATGATTTACATTATTCCATTGAGGGAAACAGAATAATTGCAGACAAAATATTGGAGAAAATAAATGGA
>NZAU01000001.1 GCA_002686215.1 Candidatus Woesearchaeota archaeon | reverse complement strand
ATATGTCGTCCCAATCTTCACCTTCATTTGCCTTACTATAATCAGTAGGTCTGATAGCGAAGAAGTCCGTATGTGTTTGTCCACCTGTTAAGTGGTAGAACCAATCTAAATTACCTGCTTTCTCTTCATCAAAGTCAAAGATACCATCATATCCTAACTCTTTTAATTTAGAATTTGTTCTTGATTTTATAAATTCTTTTAGGTCATCTGCTTTTAGATTTTCCAAGTCACCCATCTCAAACATCTTATCAATGTACTTCAACTCAAGTTCAACGATTAGTTTAGCCGCTTCCTCGATTGAGTCTTTACATTGGTCTAATAATTCAGGGTATTCTTCACACATATGTCTAAATAACTGACATCCCATCTTAGAATGTAAAGATTCGTCTCTTACACTCCATTTCATTTGCTGACCTATACCTTTTAACTTGTTTCTCATTTGAAATGAGTAAAGTACTGCGAATGAGGAATATAACGCCACACCCTCTGTAAATGCTGAGAATATAGCGAGTGACTTTCCTACTTCTTTTCTTGCATCTGCATTATCTTTAAGGTCTTCCCAAGTATATCTGTTTGTTATACTAGCAAGGTTCTCAAATCTTTCTGCGGTTGCAGGTTCGTGTAAAAATGCCTCAAAGTCTTCTAATCCGAGAGACTCGTTTAAATATGAATATGCCGTTGCGTGAATGGTTTCTTGTGAACCAAACATCATTGCCATTTGTTTTATTTCGTGTTTTGGAAACCATTCTGTTACCCAACCTGTCCAATAATCTGATACTGCACATTCGGTTTGTGCGAATCCAAGTAGAATGTTACCGACTAAGTTTTTTTCTTCTGGTGTAAGATGTTCATTCCAATCTTTTATATCCCCTTGCATCGGAATTTCAGTATGTAACCAAAATGCCTGTGCTTGTTTTAACCAACCTTCTGTGTAATACTCAGGGTATTCAAAGGGTTTAAACGGAATACGATTATCAAATAATCCCATAGTGATTTTATAGATTTTAAATTATACTTTTTGTTATATGTCGGTGATAATATATATGATTAAAAATCTATATCACCNGACATTTCTTTATATTTTTGCGCTAATTCTTTTCTTACTAAACTCTCCCCTTGTTTCATCTGGTTAGTGGTTCTTTTACCATCAATGGAATCGTCATTATAAATGTGAATTTGCCCTGTCGAGAAGTTTGCTTTAGATGGGAATGTCATTCCATCAGGCCCAAACCTATTTTTTATTACATGCCATCTACCCGTACCTGCGAGTTTATCTTCTATTTTTCGAGATAAAGATACAACAAAATCTGCGGTCATCATTTTAGAAAACGAACCTGCGATTTTTGTACCTGTAATGATGTCATCTTCTGCACCACTTCTATTGATTTGTGATGCCGTATAAACAGGTACCTCGTACTCACCTGCCATACCACGAAGGTCTTCAATGATTTCTTCTAACTCTTCGTGTCTTTTTTCTTTTGTTGGTCCTCTTAATAAGTCTGCATAATCGACAATAACTACATCAGGTCTTTTACCTTGTAGAATCATTTTGTCCATATGTGCTTTTAATGAAGTTACACTAGCGGTTTTAGTAGGATAATGTTTTACCACCAAGTCACCTGATACATTCTCAACCGACTTTTTTACATCTTCCATGTTGTATTTAAGATTACCAACTGCTACACCACTTAATACTGCATCGTATCGTTGACCAACATAACCTTCGTTTAGTTCTAATGTATAATGTGCTACTATTTTACCTTTTTTCATAGCATTGACACCAATATTAACTAATGACCAAGATTTACCGATACCAGGTGGTGCAGCGAATAAAATTAATTCACCTTTTCCAAAACCACCTTGAGTAATTTCATCAATAACTTGCCAACCAGTAGATACTACATTTCTTACAGTATCTTCGTATCTTTCAACAATCATAGATTTGTATTCGTGTCCAATATCAGAATCTTGACCTGCTTTCATTGCGGTATCAATATTCTTTTTGATTTGGTCATACTTACCATTTTCTAATAATGGTACTGAATCCAAGATTGCGTTTTTGATAGATTGATTCTTACAGAAATCAAGAACTTGTTCTTTTACAAACTCCAAATCATCACTTTCTAAGTGATTCCAAGCAAACTTTAGTGTATCTACTACTGATGTTTTTAATACATCTCGTTCTATGGTATTTATTTTAACTTTGAGAACATCCAAGGTTGGCATTTTCTCAAAATCATCAAAATACTTTAGGATTGTTTTTACCAACCACTCAGATGATTCAGAATCAAAATATTCTGGCTTCATAATATCATAAATCTGCCTTGTAAAAGACCTATCTGATAATATGGAAGATATTACTTTGTTCTGAAATGAGGTGCTGAATTTACTTCCTAATTTTTCCATATGATACTAATATACATAATTTTTTTTAAATAAACAAACATTAGTCTAATAAAATTGGTGGGTGATAGATATATCCTGCTTTCCTAGCATTTATGTGTTTTTCCATAGGAAATTTAGAATTCTTACAATATAACCCATCTGCATTTAGTTTCCATTCATCTAAGTTCAATTTGTTTCCATCTTTAACAAAGTGATTAGAAACTTGATATGCTTTTATTTCTTCTTCAGGTTTCCCCGTCTTACAATACTCATGTATTGCCCATAACTTTTCATAAAATGTTATATCAACATAAAGATGTAAATCAAATGAAATTCTAAGTATGTCTTCCATTACTGATTTTATCTTTGTAGGATTATACTTACCTATTAGTAATAAGTCAATATCCCAAGACATCCAATTTTCAAGAGTTCCACCCACTACATATAATTTAAAATCACTAAGGTCAGAACATTCGTTTTTTATTCGACTTACTAATGTTTTAAATAATGGATGTTTAGTACCACCAATTGNNTACCAATTNGTTTCTTTAAACTTGTNNTATTCAATNGTTCCTTNAAATAATTCAGTTGNGTAATGGTTATGCATTCTTNATGTAATTNTGTAATGATGTAAATGAGTTTCTTAACCAAGAATCTACATTTGCAAATGCCGTATACAATTTATCATACATAAACATTTTTTTAAACTCTACCAAATCCAACTGAGGACGATGTGTATCCATTAACTCTCTAACATTTGACTTTATGGATGATGATATATCAGGGTCAGCTAATTGCATAAGACCATAATTCATATTAATAGTATCTAAATTATCTTTGAGTTTTTTTGCCAACTTATCTTCACACTCTGAAGAACATTTCTCAATGAATGTGTCTAAAGAAAGGTCATTTTCAGTTAAAAACTTCATTTTAGATTCTATTGTTTTTATACCAACACCATTTACGCCTTTTATGTTGTCAGATTTATCACCCATAAGAACTCTGTAAAATATCAGATTTTGTGGAGTAACCCCATAATCCTCTATCACCTCTTTTTCGGTGTACATTTTCTTTTTAGTAGGTGTAAAAACNTTAATTCTTTGATTTACTAATTGTAAAAAGTCCTTGTCAGATGATAAAATCGTAACTTCTTTTTTAAAGTAGTGATTTGCTAAGTATGCGATGATATCATCTGCTTCAACATAATCTATATAAGTCATNGTGATAGGTAGTATCTGTAAGTATTCAATGAGTCTCTTGAATTGATTTCTCATTGATACTTGTTGGTCTTCTAAGTCTTCATATCCTGCAAGTCTATTCAACTTAGTTAAACCTGTTCTACCTTCCTTATATCCTTTATATACGGACTTTCTTCGGTTAGAACCACCCTTTCCATCAAAAACTATAACGACACGAGTTGGTTTTAATCTTCTAATCGTTGCAGCAGTGGACAGGAGAAAACCTGTCACACCACCACAATGTTCACCATCATCATTCAAAGCAGGAACTGCCCCAAATACTCTAATAAACTGATTAAGACCATCAATGATAAGAACTCTATCATCGAGTGATTCGTTTTTTACTTCGTTATGTTCTTTACTTACTTCTTTGAGTAGTTCTTTATACCTGTTATTCATCAAAATCTGTTACTTCAACATTATCGATATTTGCCTCTTCACTTGATTGTTTGTAAGCCATAATATATGAATTACAAATCTCATTGTAAATAGACTCTTTTAATTCGGGTCTTTCTTCTAATAAGTCTTCAAAGTTCTTTGCTTGAAACTTTAACTCCTCACCTGTTTCTTTGTCGACATAAGTGTACCATGCACCACTTTGAGTTACCAACTTATATGTTTTCATCATTTGTAACCATGAACCATAATTGTCGATACCACTATCAAAGTAGATATCATAGTCAACTGAACGAAGAGGTGGCCCCATTCTATTCTTGATAACTTGAGCACGAGTTTTGATACCAACTACTTGGTCTACTCCACCAATTTTAGATTTAAGTTGTCCCATTGATTTTAACCTAATTCTACAAGAAGAGTGGAATGCGATTGCTTTACCACCACTTGTAGTCCAAGGGTCACCAAATGAAACACCTAATCTTGTTCTTAATTGATTTGTGAAAATTAAAGATATTCTTTCTCTACCTATAAGATTTGTAATCTTTCTCATAGCTTTAGAAATAATAATCGCTTTCTGAGTAGCNTAACCTGCTTGGTCGTAGTCTGCAGATATCTCTACTTTNGTNGANGCACCTGCGACAGAATCCACTACAATAGTTACTAGCTTTTTCTTGTCNGATGACCTTACTGATTCTATAATTGAATCAATACCTTCAAAGATATCCTCAACAGTTTCAAGTGGAACATACAACATTTTCTGAATGTCAACTCCTATCGCCTCTAAAAACTCAGTATTACAAGCNTTCTCAGTATCTATATAAACACCAAGACCACCCTTTTTCTGAGTATCTGCGATTGCGTGAGCTGCCAATAGTGATTTACCACTTCCTTCTAAACCTGTAATNTCTGTNANNCNACCNACNGGTAATCCACCATTNGGTCTGTTTGANATTGCCAAATCTAACATCGGTGAACCTGTCGANANCCAACCATCAAGGTCAGTNGGNGTNTGTTCACCNCCATCCAAGAAGTAAGCCACCTTNTGGGCGGACTTAAACTTCTTGTTNAGGTTATCAGCTAAGATNGAAGATAGTTCATCACGAACTGATTCTTTCTTCTTCTTTGCCATAGATTATTCGTTAAATAAGTCGTCAAACGCTTCTTTTACATTACTCGCTGGGGAAGTTGCAGTTGTAGTTTCTTTTACTTCAACTTTAGGTTCTTCTTTCTTGTCAGAAACTTCACCTGTATCCAACCATTCTTTTAACATTCCTTCCATTTCTTCATAAGAAACTTTTTTGAACATATCACCAAGAACGATTTGGTCTTTAGCGGTTTCTAATATGTTCTTNTCCTCNGAGATAGCTGATGTATTTGGTTTTACTCTGATGTAAGTNTCAGGATAAGTTTTACCTAATTCTGCAGCAGTTTTAAATTCTACTGTTACATCTCTACCATTTACGGGGTCAGTTAAATCACCATAGTCAGGGTCAGCNAAGAATCCAAGAAGTTCTTGGTATACATTCTTACCGAATCCCCAAAACTTAACACCTTCAGACTCNTCACCTCTNACNANGATAGGAACATAAGTTCTCATCTTTGGAGTNANNTTTCTTGAAAGTTGNTANTCATTNCTATCACCTGTTGCTTTCAACTTTTCTGCAAACTCTAAGATAGGGTCTGCTTCACCAAAAGAACTCGGGGAGATAATNTTNTTACCACCAAATCCAAAATGGAAATAAAGTTCGATGAACGGGTTAGAGGGATTGTGAACATAAGGAAGAATCCTTACTTGTTGTTTGCCGGGTTGTGGTTTCCACAAGTTGTCGGTCTTTGTTACTTTTGTCTGAAGAGAGTTCAGACGATTTCTGATTGCGTTTAAATCAATTGCCATAATTTACCTTTTTTAATTATTAATTATTTATGTTAGTCACTAATATACAACATTTGGTTGACAAATCCAAATGTTTTTTCATTTTTTTTATTTTGCAGTTATCACTACTGGTATAAATATGTAAAAATATTTAATTAACTGCGTTCTAATCGTTTTTCTAAGTCTAAATAAAATCTACTTGCTTCAGAGTCAATCCATGACTTTTCACTCATTTCTTCGTTTACCTCTTTCTCATCACTCCACCATTGTTTTTCTTTTTTAATGGTGTTCCATTTGTTATCAACTTCTAAGTCTCTTACATCATCTTGATATAATACTTCACCAGTTTGATGAC
>NZAU01000015.1 GCA_002686215.1 Candidatus Woesearchaeota archaeon | reverse complement strand
ATCTAATCTGTCCAAGATTGTCATTCTCTTGAAGAACGACATTTGCGCTGTTAGATGTTCCACGGCTATGGCACAGCAATACACCCGCTCCACCGTCACTATTTTGATTGCGCCTAATAGCTAATGCTGCATTAAAATCGCTACTAACAATTTGAGCCTTAGCGTTAATAGATCCTGCTTGAGTTGAGCTAGATGCATTAACCAACAACCTTTGACTGGAATCAACACGAATTGCTTCACTACCACCAGTCTCTACTGTAAATGTATCAGCAGCAGGGAATCTAATTGCAGTGTTGGTGTCACCTGTGTGGAAAATCGTATCTGCTATCGATACATTATTAGTAAAGGCAGCAATTCCATCTGAGTCTATTGAAAATCTTGTTGGTGTTCCATTACCAGTTCTGCCCGTTACGAACCTTAAATTGCCTCCAGAGTCAAGCGACCATCCATTACTATCATTGTAAAAACGTAATTCACCCTGAGATCCATTAGTAGTTTCAAAAAAGACAGGAGTTTGGCCATCGCCATTTTTCAAGACGTGAAGTGCATTCCCTGGATTATTGGTTCCAATACCCACATCTCCATTAGAGTCTACACGAAGCCTTTCACTACCATTAGTGTTTACAGCGAATGTATCAGCACCAGGGAAACTAATAGAAGTATTAGTGTCTCCAGTGTGAATAATTTTTTCTGCTATCGATACATTACTCTTGAATGTGCTAACACCAGTAATATCAAGTCCATTTGCTAAGACTTGAATACCCTGTTGTGCTGTGATGATACCAACTGAGTCAATATGATTAACATCTTGATATGTTAATGTACCACCTACAGATACATTACCACTAAAAGCACCAGATGCCGCTGTAACGGAGCCAACAGATATGTTTGGAGTTCCAGTAAGTCCTTGCGCGTTAGTAGCAACAGTAGCAGTATTCGCTAGGGTAGCAGTGCTCGCAGTTCCAGTTACGTTACCAGTAACACTGCCAGTTAATCCACCAACAAAAGAAGACGCAGTTACAACGCCAGTTACACTCAAATTGCCATTAAGTGGGTTTAATAATTGTGCCTTCTTCTGTGACATTATACCACTATGTCTATTTTTTAGTATTTATAAAAAAACCCGCCAAGTCAAACTTGACGGATATGTTCAGTGCATTTAATTGTCACATATCATTATTCGGGAGTGATAAGTGTCCATCCCTTTGTGTTATCTGCTTGATATCCTAATTCGTCCCAATCATAGTATGAACCTGCTGCAGTTTGTTCAGCAGTCAGTGCAGGTGCATCTCCAAGTGGTGATACCCAATCAGCAGTGGCGTTATTAAGAGTCCACGATGCATAAGGTTTAGGGGGGACAAATGCATCTAGTTCCTCATTGTAGATATATCCGATACCTGCATAACGAACTCTTAAATTATTATTGTATGAAGTCTGCTTCCAGTTAGTATCAGCACCAACGAGTTTCTGACAGAAAGCAATACCAATGCTCTCTGTCTCTACTCCGTTGATATCAGATGTGTCATCGTTGCTCACAACAATTACTTGAGTTACTACATTGTTTTCATCTAATTGTGCAAAATGAGCCATCTTTTATCTTTNACTAAGTNNGTTNTAGNTATTNNGGATTATAGCAATCCTTTGGNTATTTATCAAGCAAGAGGNTANGCGATAAGNACAATACNAGATCCACCATGNCCGCCGCCACCTGTCGCAGTACCCGAAGAACCAGCAGGATTTGCAGTAGAACCACCAGAACCACCACCACCAGTATTTGTCAATCCATTACCACCAGTTTGTCCCTCTCCATTACCACCTGCACCTCCAGCATAAGGTCCACCAGGTACAAGGCTAGATCCATTCCAACTACCTCCAGCCGACGTGCCTGGTGCTACATTACCACCACCGCCACCGGCAAACCAATATCCACNACCACCAGGACCTGGAACACCTACACTTGATTTAGGATCTCTGAATATTGTAGGTGCTTGTACTCCTATACCGCCATGAGAACCGGATGGCCCATTTGCACCGTCAGCACCGGCACCACCGCCACCGCCACCATTGTTAGAAGCAGGGCCACCAGTGCCACCTCCATTTCCTCCTGTGCCTGCTACTCCGCCATTACCACCACCTGCATCAGCACCAGCTCCACCACCACCACCGGAACCAGCGGGCGTGGCTCCACCAGGTCCACCTGTTGGGTTGCCAGCAGATCCACCGCCACCACCACCAGTCCTACTAACAGAATCAAAGCTAGTAGTGCCTCCAGCATTTCCACCATATGATGCGCCAAAGTAAGCTGTTCCACGTCCTCCAGCTCCAATAGTAACCGTATATGGTGATCCAGCAGATACTGGATGAGTGCCAGTGGCATAACCACCAGCACCACCGCCACCACCACCGTTACTATTGCTAGTATTACCAGTTCCACCTCCACCACCTCCAGCAACAAGGAAATACGTTACATTACCAGTATATCCAGATCCTCCTGATAGTGAACTAAAAGTTCCGGAGTTAGTAAATGTATGAATTGCATATGGAGTTCCTGAACTCGGATCGGTGTAGAAACTAATAGCACCACCAGTTGCTTTTGCCGTTCCTGCTGATTCTGGAATTTCATATCTAACCACTACGATACCGGAACCACCGTTACCGCCACCCCAATAATTTGTATGATTACCACCACCACCGCCACCACCACCGGTTGCGTGGGTTCCAGGAGTGCCCTGGCCATTTGGGCCATTACCACCATTTCCTCCCCCACCTGATCCTCCAGTTCCTGCAGGGTTTGGAGTTCCATTATGGCCACCACCGCCACCACCGGCATATGTTACTGGATTCGATGGCCCATATGCATAAACATTTGAAGCACCCGCTCCCCCATTTCCTCCAGGAGATCCTGGGCCTCCATCAGCTCCAACAGCTCCAGCACCACCTCCGCCACCAGCACCACCAAAACCAGGGCCAGCGCCGCCACCTCTATTACCTTGAGATGGTGATGACGGTGGAGTATTTCCTGCTCCATATCCAGTNGCTGGTGCCTTATTACCAGCTCCACCGCCTGAACCACCATCACCACCATTCTCAGCANTGGAGNCTCCAGGAGTGTGNTAAGATCCACCTCCACCTCCACCTGCGGCGGGGAGAGAACTATTAAAATCACTCGGTCCACCCGAAGATCCTCTAGGGACAGTAGAAGGATCTCCCCCTATCGGTGATACTCCAGCACCACCACCACCAACTGTAACTGGATAAGTTCCTGTACTTATTGAATAACTAGTGTTTGTTCTAAATCCACCAGCACCACCTCCACCTCCAATGAGTCCACCACCTCCACCGCCANCNACNACAAGATAATCAACACTTGCAGATCCCGAAGCAACTACAACGGATCCTGATGAAGTAAAAATATGTGCTCTATACTTAGTTCCACTAACAGTATAATCACTAATAACTCCACCAGATGCAATGAATGGAGGAACAAAAGGAAGCGCTTCCTTTCCACTACGAAAGAATTCGTCAAAAAATGATTGAGCTAAATTAGTAGAACGAACACCCATTTTATATGTTTTTTAAATATTTATCATGAAGTTGGATATCGAATAATAACAATACCAGGTCCACCTTTACCACTAGGATAAGTGGATGTAGAAGAACCACCTCCTCCTCCACCAGAACCTGCGACACCATTACCTCCAGGCAATTCAGAATCACGAGTGCCACCTAATCCACCACCACCTTGTCCTCCTTGTGCCCTTTCAGGAGCTGATGCAACCCTTATACCACCACCGCCACCACCAGCGAAGTATCCATTTAAAGGAGCAAGTGAGGGTACACCAATCAAAGTGCCTTCAAATTGAGAATATTGCACTCCAACACCACCATCAGATCTATCTGGTGATCCAGGAGCACCTGGTTTTCCAGAACCACCAAAACCTCCACCACCTCCACCAGCCTGTGCAGGATCAGGACCACCTGAACCAGCACCACCAGCACCACCAAGTCCAGATCCACCAGAACCTCCTGTTGGATATGATCCACCGCCACCACCAGATCCACCTGCTTGTCCATTAAGTAATGGTGAGTAAGCACCACCATCACCACCACCAGTTGCGTTTGTTCCAAAAGCACTAGATTCTCTAGAATTTGTTGGTTCATGTGCTGGAAAATTATAACTTTTCGCAGCAGAACCTTCACCAACTACAATTGAATAAGATCCTGCAGATTGTGTGGTGGATGGTAAATATGCAATCTGGCCGCCACCACCACCACCACCAGCAGCACCACCACCATCACGTCCACCGCCGCCGCCACCGACGATAAGAACTTCTAAATCCTTACTTTCACCGAGTGTGAATACACCTGGAGCGACAAATGTGTGGTACTTATATCCATTTCCTGGTTCTGCAACTATACCACCTTGAGTAGGTGGAGTTGGTTCAGTATATTCATATCTTACAACAACTATACCATGGCCTGCTGGGAAACTATCTCCGTGTCCCGCTCCACCAGTCGTTCCAGCTCCACCACTACCACCGCCAGAGTTANTCACACCATACATTTCTGGACTANNNTCNCTGTTATTCTCTCCACCTCTTCCTCCACCNCCAGANCCACCTGGTGCNTATCCTGGTGNTTGAGAAGNTCCACCTCCACCTCCNCCNTAGTATCCATTNAGTGGACTAAGTGCAGGAACACCAATTAATGCTCCAGTATAATTAGGGAATTGTTGTCCAGCACCACCAGTTCCACCATCAAAGCTAGGAGGGCCGGCACCAAGTCCACCAGCACCACCAGCACCACCTCCACCACCATACGTACCACCACCAACATTTCCGTAGTTTGTTACATTAGGAATTCCAGGGTTTGCCGAAGGTTGTGTTGCTGGAACAGGGCTACTATTATTATAAGCATTTCCACCACCAGAACCACCTGGATTACCCGGTAAACTTGGATATGCTCCACCTCCACCACCACCATTTCCAGTGATTGTATAACCTGGTGTTACAAAAGTTGAGTTACCACCATCATTTCCTCTTCCTTCTGAAGGGCCACTTCTTCCAAGTCCACCAGCACCTACGGTGACTGGATAGGTTCCAGGTTCTAATGTTTTATTAGTTGCAAGAGCGATACCACCAGCACCACCGCCNCCTGCATCAGCTTTTCCTCCACTTCCACCGCCACCTACGACGAATATTTCACATGCTTGCGCTCCTTGAGATACAACGAAATTTAATGAATGATCAGTNGCATTAAATGTATGNTACTTATATCCATTTCCTGGAACATATTCTGCTCCACCAGTTGCCAAAAACGGGCCCGGTAAAGGTTTTGAAGCATCAGTTCCTGTTCTCGCATAAAAGTCATTAAATACTGATATTATATTACCTAATGAACGAAGTGGTGACATATGACTTTTTTAGATATTTAGGATGTATATCAGGTATATCGGACGATAACAATTCCAGATCCACCATTGGCACCATTGCCAGTACTAGGAGCACCTGCACCACCGCCAGTATTTGCAGTTCCAGGTGATCCACTTCCAGATCCACTGCCGTTACCGTCACCGCCACCACCATAACCACCAGAACCTCCTGCCAAGTTCTGTCCACCACCACCGCCTCCACCAGCGAAGTATCTCAAACTTCCATCAGGCCCTGGTGTTCCATATGCAGGAGGAACCCAAGGAACTGCTAAACCATTTCCTCCATCTCCAGCTTTGGGTGTGGGCGCACTTACATCTCCACCNGCACCACCGGCTCCTCCACCGCCACCGCCNCCNGTATCNTTNCCGGGATTATTTGGTGATGGTGAGCTACCACCAGCATTTCCTTGTCCTGGTGCTGGAGCAGGGTGAAGAGGGGAATTTGGAGCATATACATTTCCAGCACCATTACCCGTATCCCTGTCTTTAGCTTCAGCACCACCACCGGATCCCCCAGCATCAGCGCCAACATAACCTGAACTAGGATTATAATGTCCTCCTCTTCCACCACCAGCAGCGACAGCGGTATTGAACTTACTGTCAAGTCCAGAAGTAATATTAGTTGCACTGGTATAAGCACCACCAGCACCTACCACCACCGGATATGGATTATTTGCAAGTGGAACTGTGGAATTTAATAATCCTCCAGCACCGCCGCCGCCTCCACCGCCGCCGCCAGTTTGTCCAGTTGCTCCTCCACCACCCACGACAAGATATTGAGCAGTAATTGGCCCTTTATCAACTACAAATGTTGAAGCACCTGTTGTTGTGTAAACATGATATGTGTAACCGCCTTCAATAAATGTTATATCTCCTCCAGTTGCCTTAGTAACAAGGGGTGCAGGATTTACAGCATTAAGCCCAGTGTTTCCGAATTTATTTCGGAAACTAGCGATTCTATTTCCTAAGGATCTGATAGGAGACATAATTACGTAATATCTGTATCACCATTTACGATAAAGTTTACTGCTGATCCAATACCTGTTCCACCCGTATCCGGTGCATCGATTGCTACAGATAATGAATCGGTTGATGTCAACACGATAGGATATGTTGATTCAAAGAATGTTGTTTCGTTTGCTGCTATGTCCAAAGTCAAGAACTTATTAGCAGTGGTTCCATACCCAACACCTGTATTAGGAGTGTCTGGATTAAGGAATAAAGAAACACGGGCTGTTCCTAACCCTGTGTTATGCATGATAATGTTTTTAACATAACAAGTTCCAGCAGTACCAGGATCAACAGGTGTGACGCCAGCAGTTAAAATGCCGATTGTCGAAATACCAGTTACTGATGTTATATTTAAAAGTTTAGTCTTTCTCAGCGTCATTTTACTGTTTTTCCTTTATTTATCAGATGAACAATGATGCAGTGATATCATTTGAATCACCACTAGCAGGAAGGTTAGTGAGATTTTCTCCAGACACAGCAGGAAGAGGATCAGGTATTCTTGCATCTGGAATTGTCCCTGATGCTAACTGAGATGCATTAAGGTTTCCATCAAAAGATGTGGATGTTGTTACACCAGTGACAACAACTCCACCGACTCCAGTGTCAAATGTAGCAGCGTTGACATCACCAGTTAAATTACCAGCAAATGATGTGGCAGTAACAACACCAACAGCGTTTATACCATCAGCAAGAACTTGAATTCCCTTTCTCGCTGTAA
>NZAU01000014.1 GCA_002686215.1 Candidatus Woesearchaeota archaeon | reverse complement strand
AACACCAATCTTTTTGCCTGTAGAATCAAAAATATCCGCGTGCTCATAAACTCTAAAGGTTCCAGATTGCATCTGAATTTCACAAAGTTTTGGAATGATATCAACCTGCTGACTATCAAGATACAAATAGTGTCTTGAGTATGGTCTTAAACCATTAGCGGCAAAATATACGTTTCTAGAACGCATCCAGGGATCTGCCTCACCAGAGACTTTTACATCTTCAACATAATTAAACTCTCTGGAAGGACCTGTAAGTTTTGGTTGATATTTGGTTGTAGTGGTAATTGTTGTAGTAACGAATTTTCTTCTAATTCTTTCACCTCTACCACCACCTTTCTTATATTTTCTGAATTCAACTTTTCTATCAACATCTTTAGTAACTGATGCTTCCTGTTTCCATTTGGCTCCAGTTGATTCAGTTCTATGATCATTGATATAAATTGTTCTGACCCAATTATCAGATGCTGGATCAAGAACAACACCACCAACGAAAACAATAACATTGAATGGGTTTACATTTTCAACATTAGTTGCGTGAGGTTGATTCAACCAATCAACTTCTTCATACTTGAGTGTGAGAAGATCACCAGTTTTTTGAATGTTTGGATCTAATAATTTAAGATTCTGACTGAGGTCTGTTGTTGCAACATCAATTCCTGGATCTAATGCCAATTGTGCTGCCATAGACCAAAAATCAACTGGTGCAATACAAGTAGCACCTTCTTTAGATATATCTACTGTTGATAGACGTGGATCCATCAATGACTTATCTCTAAAGTCACTAACAATAAATCCACTCTTAAATCTACTCAGACCATTAGCGTCTGTTACATCTAATGTCTTGGTATTCAGTTCAAGAAGTGACAAACTAGTTACTTCTTCCAGATTTTCAATTCTATCTTCAAGTTTTCCGATATCACGCATCGTGAATCTTCTATTATCACGAAGAAGAATCTGAGGGTCTTTAGTTGGATTAAACAGATATGGAGGTAACTTGACTTGTGCAATTTCCATTGCATCATCGGCAAGAACTGGTGCCTGTGGAATATCCGCAGGTTCACCTTTGATAACTTCAATTTCGCCTAAACGATTGATGCTAACCAGGTCAATTCTAGGCAGATAGTAACTATATCCTAAGAATGAAGTTTCATCTGGAGAAACAACATACTTATAGTTGTACTCATACTGTCTACTATTAAATGCAAATGGTGATGCAGCAGTTGCAGGATCAAACTCTTTAACTCTAGGTCTAAAGTCTAAAAGATCAGAGCAACGAAGACCATTTGGTAATGTTGGTATATCACTAGTAAATCTGTCTTGTGCATAAGAATTTACTGTGAAGATGTCACCAGTATTGTTTGATCCAACTTTATATGAATCAAAGATAATCATTAACTGGCGGGAAGGTACTGCACTACCTTTTCTTCTTACAATTCTAGAGTAATCACAGAATTGATGACGATGACCTTTATCTAATCTATAGTTTGCAGTTCTATCATTGTAACTACCTGGAGTTATCTCTTGAATTACAGACTCAATAGCAGAATCTTTAAACTTAACAGATTCTCCTACAGTAAAATTGTTAGTATTTAACTTAACATAATCAATACTATTTGCAGTCGTGTTTACAACTTGTGCAACTGCTCTGCTATCCTTACCAATAATTTTTTCACCAATAATTGCATTTTGATCTAATGCAAGACCTGTCGCAAAAGTCAGTTTATCAAGAACAGGTGCTGCAGTATCAGTTGATTCATAAACTGCACGTACATTGACAACATCGGGTACGTTCAATGAAATTTCATTGTCTTCAATTCTAGTTCCATAGAACTTGGAAGTAGTGAGACCAACTGTTGAAGTTGCACCAGTTGTTCTGACAATGGATACTTTGTTTGATCTTGTAAAGTCTTTTGTTTTATTGGTTACACCTTTTTTCTTCAGTGTTGCCTGGACAGTAACTGCACCATTAGCAAGACCGCTGAAAGTTACGGAGTTTCCATTTGCACCTAATGTAAAGTTTCCACTATTCAGTGCAATTGGAGATCCATTGCTGTCAGTAATAGTATATCTTTCAGCATCAAACGTTTCAAAGAATACACTAGTAATTCCTGCATTTACATCTACAGCATCTGCAACTTCTAAAGTGAGACTATTACTTGTAACAGACTTGCCTGTAATCTGCTTTGTAATTGTAAGATCAGCATTTGCTAAGTCTACAGTTGCAGTGTTCTCTACTGGCATTGTTGCGTAGAGACCATTAGATCCNTATTGACGNATTCTTGGAACCATCAANGAGAAATTATATGTGTTATTATCTACACTATTCTTGTTTACNCCAGGAACTGCTGCTGGTGCNCCAGCCAAAGTTACTGCAGTTCCATCNGCACGGATTGCGNTAACAACATTATAATTTGGATCACCACCAGNTTGNTANTTAATAATACTNCCAACTTTAATACCACCTTCACCATCTTGGAAGTTTCTTCCAGCAACTTCNCCAGTATTACCATTACTGACCTTCAACTGGTCTTTTACACCAAATCTTTCAAGCTCTTGCTCATAAAGAACAGTATCTGCAATAAAGTTTGTGTTNAACGAAGTATTCAGAGCATCAGCATCTTGGAATAATGCTTTGATATCNGATGTATCATAAATTGTCATCCCTTTNATGGATGTNTTNAANNTAGGATTCTCNTTGATGATTACTTGCTCACCAANCAAGAATCTTCCAGAAGTCTGTGTAAGACTATAATCNTTTGTAGCAACAACCGAAACATATCCAGTAGCACCACTAGATAGACCTCTTACATATGAAGTAAGTGGAACATCATTGGTACTATATGCATTTGCTAAGGTTAATTTAGTGTATGTCTGAATATCATACAGATAGAGATCCCAACTGGTTGATCCATCCTTGTAAGAATCGTCCGTTACACCCCACCAATAAACTCTTGCTTCACCAACTTTAGTTGCTAATCCAGCATTACCTGCATTTGCAACATTATTATTTCCTGTTGCGTTTCTTCTTTCGGAATACAGTTCAATAATATTTGTATTAGTGCTGTTTGCACCACCTGCTGCTGTATCACCAATATTCAGATATGGTGTTCCGTGAACATTGTTCACTCTAATTAAACTACCAAGAGCAAATGGAACCAGAGCACCACCTACAGTTTTGGTTGTTCTTGGTTTTTGTACATCAATTACAGTAGAACCGACGTGATCAACGTCATATCCTCTAACATACGCAGTGCCAGCAGACACTCTAACACCCATCAAATCATCGCTAGGTGTATTTCCTTGGTCAGTTACTTCATCCTCTCTGAAGAGACCTCCATTGCCAGTCTCATTGTTTAATGTATCAACAACATCTACAATAAAATTATCAACAGCATAATTACCAGACTCTTCAAAAGTTCTCTTTGCAAAGTAATCTCTAATTAAATTATAGTTTGATTTATTTTGTAACTTCTTGATTTCACCTTCATCAATTCTAACCANTTCAACGAAACTAGTATCTTCGTTGTCTGTGAGTTGTTTCTTGGTGAGTTTAAGTTGAATTTTTAATCTATCTGCACCTGGTGCAGCATAGTTAGTAAAACCTTTTGCATTATCATTTATACTTGGATCTTGATCCGAATTTACAATTTCTTCAATGATATCAAATCCAACCCTAAAGGATGGTTCATTACCATAAGGATCAAGAACAATTTGTGAGTTGGGAACGTCAACAAAAGTTCCCCTAATAAAATATACACCTTCTGCCACACCAACGGCATAACCAGTGTTGGTTGCATTTACGGAATTGATTGTAAATACTGTATCTCCAGAAACAATAGATGTGTTTCCATATGTAATATTTTCTTGAAGAATCAGTACTTCACCATCTTCAAATTCAACACTCGTACCATCAACGCCACCATCTTGATACTTGACGAATAAAGTAATCTCTTCAACACCTTCTTCGGGAGGTAACAGGTATCCCTTGATTGTTCCAACAATTTCAGAGTTTTCACCCTTTACCTTAGTTCCTTTACCATTATTTGCATTTACAATGGAATCTAGGTAGACTGTAACGTCAATCCCCAAATGATCGCCATTTACTTTAACGGTTGTGAAGGCATTGTCACAAGTAATTCCTCCAGGAATTACCATAGAACCTTCTTTGAACATATGACTGCCAAAGGATTCTATCTGATTCTGCAGAATAGACTGAAGACCTGTTAATTCTCTAGCTTGAACTGGAAATCCAGGCTTAAACAGAACTTTGTAGAAATTATCTGCCTTATCAAAATCATCATAATAAGGACTTACGTTTAAATTCGTCTTTTGGGGCATTTTTTAAAATTCCAGTATAATTTTGAGGTCTTCTTTTTGGCGTGCATTTCTAGCAATGCTAGCTCTGTTGTCAAGATAAATTAATTCTCCTGACCCTTTATTTATTTCAGGAACTGCCATGCCACTGGTGAAGTCAACACCAAGATTAATCAACTTTGTTCCTGTTGGATTTGTTGTGATTCCAGCAAAGGCAGTGTCAATTGCAGCAGAAAAATTAGATGAGTTTCCACTAATTACATTTGATGAAGATTCAAAATCATATGGTCTACCATTTGTAGATATACCAGCATAGTCTCTCTGATTAAAAACTGTCTGATTATAAAACAGGGATCTATCTCTAAAATATTTTAGAACCTTTGTTTCAATATCATATGATGCAACATATCCAAATGCTTTTCCAGTTCCGTTAGCAACAATCTGCTCAATTTTCTCCCCAACCTTAGGAGTTCCAGTAATTGTGGAGAACTTAAAAGAACTTAATCCAGAGAATGTATTTTCTTGATATACATCACTAGTTCCAACTTTTGTTGGATTCTTTACGATACCAACTTGTGCAAAACTTGTGTCTACTGGAAAATCTTTTGTAGAATCATCAAATCTTGCATAAACTAAAACTTTATCAGTGCCCAGTTCAGTATAAACATCAAATCCGTGACCCTTTGATGGGGGAATTACAGGAATCAAATGGGCAGGAGTACCAGTGCTATTTGAGTTGATTGATCCCAAATCAACCAGTGCATAACTGTAGTCTTTCCCGCCAGAGGTGACCACAGTGTTTGTAATTTCTCCACCTTCAACATCAACTCTAACTTTTCCTCCGGTACCGTCACCAATAATATCAAATTCTTGCCCTAAACCATTTGCATAGTTTTTACCTGCCGCTTCAATATAAACGGTCTTGATTTGATTTTCGTTGACACTTGAGTCTGCAGATTCTCTGATAGATCTTATTTGAGATTCTGTACTAGTTTGCCAATCATTAGGTACAGTAAGATATTCTGTAGAATCAAATTTAATAATATCACTTGGAGGAATGGTGAACAAATATTTCCAAATATACCCATCACCACTGTCACCTGCTCTAGTTGGTTCTAGATCTGTGAATTTTGGTTGATCTTGGGATACATTTCCTTTTGGATTGCTACCACTAGATCCATTTTCAATACAGATATAAACTCTGTAATCCTCGTTCATTACATAATAATTTGCATCATATAATCTAGATGCATTTGTAATAGGTGCTGGACTGGTGATGCTATAATCATCACGATACATTTCGTATCTACTTCCAGCAACCCAATCAATCCTTCTAACTAATCTTCTTACATTGGCAGAAGTTACCTTCTTACCATATAAGACGACATCACCTGCGTGATTATTATATGCAACACTATCAATGGGAGATGGTGGATTGGTATTCCAAGCAACTGTCCTACCATAACCAACAGTAGTTGGGTTNGGTAGACCAACTGTAATATAGTAAGAGTTACTCGTGGATTCCACAGAATCCACAAAGTTACTGGCATTCAAAATTCTAAATTGATCAGTAACAATTGCTGACATCGTTATCGTTTTTTATATATTTATAGGAGATTATTGAATGTAGAATGGCANAGTGTTATCTGCTTNNAGACTTNNACCATCAGCGCGTGGTTTCTTNGAGCGNATCGCTCCAGTCTTACCCTCACCAAAGTTTCCTCTTCTTTGAATAGTTGGGAAAGTTGACAATCCTGCATCAACAGTCAAACCAGTGACTCCAATAGAAATTCCATTGGTTCTATTGTCGTAGTTATATATTCTACCCCAAGAAAGTTTTCCAAGAGAAGTTGTCAATCCTGCCTGAAGATCATCAAAAGTTCCACTTTCAAGGATTCCAACCACAGGACTACCCGAATCAACNTTACAAATAATCTCTGCGTTTGANGCGAGACTTGTTATNGAGTTNACCACGTAAACATTATCCAGGAATGTTGTNCCGATACCAACAACTGCAGAATCGCTACTATTTACAGAAGTGACTCCATTACCAACGGTAGTGTCATAGATCATAATTGGATATCCTGCTTGCAGATCCAATGCATCAGAAGCAACGTTCGCTTCNCCATTTTCACCATAGTCCTTCATTGCACGGAAGTTGAACTTCAGAGCAAGTGGATGACCACCAGTACCTGTTGTTGTACTAATTCCAGTAATAATTCCACTGAAACCTTGAACATTCTGAACGGTGTTAATAGTTTCGTACAGAGGTGTAGGAAGTTCTGCAATGATTCTTGGTGGATTCGTATTCGTATATCCAAATCCAGGATTTGTAATCGTAACTGCGGATACTTGACCATTTGAAATGGTAGCAGTTGCAGTTGCAGTAGTACCAACACCAACACCAATTGACTTGGGTGCAGAGAACTTAATATCAATAGTAGAAGTTGTGTATCCAAATCCAACATTGTCAATGGTTACTGCAGAAACAGTACCTGCAATCGAAACTGTCGAAGTAAATGCTGCAGAAACTGGTTCATTTGAAGTCTCCATCATAAATGCATCGAATGTAAATGTATTTTGATTGAGATCCAAAATAATTTCATCATAATCAAAGAATTGTGCATTATCTACAAAGATCTCACTCGAAGTTGGAGTAACATCACCAATAATTCTTGCAGTTGGGAAGACCTTNGTTTCTAAAACAGGTCTTACCTTACTAACAATGTCACCCTTNACATAAATGTCTTTNTTCTGCTTAATCCAATCAAAAGGTCTNAAGTTNGTNTCATCAACNCCTGGACCACTNTANATNTTAGTTTCAATAATATCAGATCCTGTGATTTCAGTGATTGCTCTATCATTAATTTGTTTTTCAGTTGATGAGATCAGTGGTTGTCTCAACATTCTTACATCATCACCAATCTTCAGTGTTTCTGTAGTTTCTACCTGCAGAACATCAACACCATCTTGACCAATATAGAAGAAGATATCAACTTTATCATTTACCTTTGGTGCTTCCATAAACATGAATGAAGTTCCACCAGTAAACTGATATGCATAACCAGGAGTCTGCAATACACCATTGACAAAAATAACAAGAACAGAATCAAGATCAATATTTGCAGAAAGTGGATTATTTGGATCTAATTCAAAACTTAAGAGTTCACCATTATAGTAAAGTGGGAATCTCTTTCTATTACCATCTTGATAGCCAAAGATGCTATCAATGTAATCCATTTCACCGAAAGACCAAGAAGAGAATCTATCAGTGAATGTTTCAACAACTTCGAGTTGGAAAGGTGCCAATGGTTGTGTGTAGTCTTTTGCTGTTACAAGACCGACAACTTCAAGAACATCACCAGGTTTGAATCCATATCCAGATCTAGCAACTTTGAAGTCACTTACATTAAATTGTGCTCCAGGTGCTGGAGTTCTTGTTGGAGTTGTCTGAATAGCAGGATCAACTGCATTAGTAACAATACCAACCAGAGTATGAATTGCAGATGCAACATTTGCACATTGTGCTGGACTTGTTGTAGAAGAAAGTCTATAAACAACAGCACCAGAAGAAGCACCTACAAATGTATGTGTATACTGCTGACCAGTTGGTGAAGCACCAACATTTACTCTAAACGTATTAGTAGTTACGTTATCAATAGTTACATAACCAGTTACATTNGTTGTGCTTGCAGAACCTACAGGATCAGTTGCTCTTGGATAAGTGTGCTCGGTAGCATTATTATCCTTAGAGCAAGTNAAAGTNAAGGAGTTNTCTAAGAACTTAACTTGATCNCCNATCTGGAATCCATGATTTGCAAGTGTAACTACAAAGTTACCATTTGATGCTGTNTATGTTGCACNAGTTGGNGTGAAGGATTGTGTNTCATAGGTAATAGTAGAATCAAAGAGTTGATTTCTATTGGTATGTGTACCAATAGCAACGGGTTCATTTCTCATTACCTGGATAGCAATATCTCTTGCCTCCATAAACGCATTGATCGTTTGTTGCTCTTCACCCTGAACGTGAGCTCCAGTAATATAAAGTTGACCAGCATCTACTGTGAGATCATTTCCACCATACTTGAGGTTATAAGCAGTTGCTTCAAGAACATCAACAATATCATCCTTACAGTCTTGAGAATTGCCTGTAGGAGTTACAAATGTTGGGAAAGCAGCATTCATTCTTCCATATGCAATATCTGCAATAAATGCTTTGTTATCAAGAATCAGATTTGCAGCGTCAAAGAATCTATCTTCATTAGATTGTGAAGCAGATTGATCAATCTCAAGATTCAGGAGAAGATTTCTACCAGTTTCAGTGGTTGCACCAATTCCAAGTCTAGAGACACCAACAACTTCCATATTCTCATAATTTGGTTCAGGAATAATCAAAGCAGGATTGATATATCCTTGACCAGCAGATGTAATCGAGAATGCTAATGTTCCACCTACACCGACTGTTGCTTCAACAACAGCACCAGTTCCACTACCACCAGCAGATCCAACACCAACACTAATTGTATTTGTGGTGAATGAAGTGATTCCCAGAGTTGCTCCTGCAGCAGGATCAGTTGCTCTTGGATATGGTTGCTCAGTGAAGAAGTCATCATCAGAGCAAGTAAAGATTAGACTATCTGTTGCAATCTGAATGGTGTCTGTAGTATCCAATCCATGATTTGGAATAGTCAGTCTCAATACACCAGTATGAGATGTAAAGTCTGCCTTAGTTGGAGTGAATGGTCCACCAGTGCTTGCAGTGATGCTATTATTTGAAGATCTTACAAACTTGTGCTCATAGGCAAGATCAGTGACACCAATAGAAACTGGTGATCTATATCCAGATCCAAAGTTATTGGTAAAGTATCTTCTTACGGTTCCACCAGTTTCATAAGTATGTGGAATTGTAGAAGGTCCAACTCTAATTGAAACTCTGGTTGCAGAAATAACTTCAACAACATTTACAGGATTCTCATAATCTGGGAAGATTGTTGTTGTACCATATCCAGTACTACCACAACTAAATTCTAAGTTGTCAAGTTTTACAAGATCACCACCCAGAATATTGTGAGAATCTGATGTCTCAATTTCAAGAATTCCTGTAATGTTGTTATAAAGTGCTGTAGAAACTGCAACTGTAGATCCAACTGTGTTAATACCGATGATATCAGTAAGTTGACCTGTAGAGTTCTTAAGAACCTTAACTTCTGCGCCGAGAAGTGGTGCATATCCAAGACCAGGAGTAGAACCTAAGGAAACAATCAGACCACCTCTTGGAAGTTGATTTTGATTAATATCAAAATCAGATTGAATGAATGATCCGTCTACAGAAGTAATACCTGTGTAGATTACACTTGTAATACCTGCTGTAGAATCATTATCAATTTCGTAGTTGTTTCCTGCATTATTTTCGGTGCTAGGAGTCTGGAATACACCATTGATAAACAGAATACCATTACCAGCATCAACACCAGTTGTATCTGCACCACCAACTTTTAATGTATATGTCTTACCAATACCAGTGAAGGAATCTGAGACATCATCGAATACCATATTGGTATCATAATCAGATCTCAGGAAAGTTCTTCCAGAGAACTGTGCTGTTACATATGGAAGATTNCTTTCATTTCTTCTTGCTCTATTGTTACCTTTTGGTGGTTCAATGAAGTGAACTTCATTTCCAACAATATTAAGAGCACCTCTGTAAANCCTAACTTCNGATCCATCGATGTGAGATGTTGCTGCAGATCCAACAGAACCTCTTTCCACAGCAACTGTTGGGAATGTTGCTGCAACACCAGCAGCAATNAGACCGTTGATAGGACCAAGAACCTCACCATTGACGTTGGTGCTAAGACCAACCTCAACAACCTTCATATACTCATCATCAATTCTAAGAAGATCTCTAGGTTGAATAGAAGAAATACCACTGATATTGAAAGTTGAAATGCCTGTAGGAATTCCACCAGTCGAATAATGACCATTAAAATCAAGTTTATGATTGATTGGAGTAAATGCAATTGGTTGCTGCACAATGCCATCAATAGCAATAACAGTCTTGCTCAACTTCTTGGTAAATTCTAATTCGTGAGAATTTCCAACTCCAGCGTCAGTGAAAGTGACAGATATACCTGCTGCAGCAAACTGTGGTGTTGTTGACAACTTAAATGTATCTGGAGTCAGAGCAATTGGATAAACTCTATCTGGCAGTTTATCAGTTACAATACCAAGATGATTTACAGTTGCNCCAATTCCCATTGGACCTGTTCCAACACCAATAAAGGATGACTTTGGTCTGTAAATTAATTCTTCNCCAGTATTGAAGAAGTGATCTTCAAGTGTGAATACNCCAGTTGCGTAGTTGATCTTTGCAGTATCTGCTGGATCAAAATTCTTCACATAAATTGGTTTACCATCATGAGTCAATGTGAAGTTAGTTCTATTCGCTCTAAGACCATTGAGTCCATCAAATGCGGAGAGGAATAATAACTGATTAGTTGGACCGTAAGAAAGTGGATTTGCTTGATTATCAAAGTCCATTTCTCTGTAAAAGACTTCACTAAATGCCTGTGCCTCTACATCATATCCTGCGTCGGGATAGAAATTTAAGTGGAAATCATTTCCACTAATCTCTCCACCAAATGTACCAAGACCAGTTA
>NZAU01000013.1 GCA_002686215.1 Candidatus Woesearchaeota archaeon | reverse complement strand
TTTGCTTTACCTAGTTTCAATGTTAAAACTCTAAANGTNGATTTGACTATTTGTGATCTAGTCATATCTCTTGTTTCTTTACCAGCAGCTGTATCTTCCATCTCTTTTGTAGTAGATAACATACCTAAACTATCTAATACAAACATTAATGGTTTTCTTTTATCTTCTGGTTGTTCTAAATATTTGTCAACTATTTTTATTGATTGATTTCTAAATTCTTGTACTGTTGCTACTGGAACAACTACCATTCTTTTACTATCTACTCCACGACCTTCAATCATATCTTTTGAGATAGCACTTTCTGATTCAAAGTAAATTACACCAGCATCTTTGTCACTATCTAAAAAGTGTTTACAAATACCTAATGCAAAAAAAGTTTTACCTGTTGCTGCTTCACCAGCGATTGCTGTAATTTTGTTTCCTGGTAGACCACCGTGAATACTACCTGATAATAATGCATTAAAAGAGTAAGAACCTGTGTCTATAAAGCTTGTTACATCTGCACCATCAATACCTTCACTTGCTAGTGAGGCATATTCGTTATCTACGTTTTTGATTATATCTTTTAAAAAATCACTCATTCCATAACTCCTATAAATTTATGTTTCTATTATATATCATTCTATCTAAAATGTCAATGCTTCTCATCATCATAATGAGGTAAAGCTGGTGGTGGTAGATATGCCCCACCTTCCCATTCAAATCTCAACTTTGGATCTGCTGGTACATAACCTTTTCTAGGTTCTTCATAATCTTTAGGATCAACTTTTGTCCATAAGATTTTTTTCATCTCATCTATATGTACCATACCAAAATCATTATACACTCTACCCTCAAATCTATCAGCCATAAAGTGTACCATCTCTTTATTGTACTCTACTTTTCTTTGATAGTCCCAATACTCTCTTAAATCTTCGTAAGATTTTTTTGTAATTGCCATAAAGATATTTATTTCTTTAAAGCAATCGCCCCTATAAAATTAAAGTTCTGCCAGAAATTATGTACTTCAAAACCAGCATTAGTAAACATATCATATAACTCTGTCTTTGTATTTGGTTTCATCATATGCCTTAGCTGTACTTCTTTGTCTAATATCTCTGCATCAGTAAAATTCTTTCTTTTATAATCGTAATATGTAAAAGTCATCATATCTTGTATTCTAGGATTACAACTAAAAGTTTTTTCTGAAAAGATAAAAGCACCACCAACATTAAGACCATTATATACTCTGTTGATAACTTCTTCTCTATCTTTTGGTGGCATAAATTGTAAAGTAAATATTGAAGTAACTAAACTACAATTATTAAATTCAAAACTTCTAACATCACCCTTATGGTATTTTAAATTTTCAAACTTTTGTTCATCAAAAATATAGTCACCATAAAAATCTTCTTCAATTTCTATACCCATATACTTTGCTTTTGGTATATGTTTTTGATTTTGTTCTATCATACCTTTTAACAACTTACCAGTAGAACAACCTATATCAACAACATTTGTATTATCTTCTACAAAGTATTTTGACAATGAAAGTATATCACTCCATAAGTTACTATAACCACGAACAGATTTGTCTATGTGATTATCAAAGCCTTCTTTGCTTGTGGCAAAAGTAAATTTAGTCATTACATATCTCCTTATATGGTTTCAATACTTTGTTATATACACTTTCGGAAAGTGCTTTCATCATTAACGGTGGCACCATACGACCTATCCGTTCTGACTGCTGTTTATGTTGACCTGTTAATTTAAAGTTTTCAGGTAGACTCATAATTCTTTTTAATTCTTTTATAGTAAACTTTCTATTCTCTATTGGATGACAAGTACCAGCGACACCAGCAAGATTNCCCATAGCTGTTATTGTTGGACAAGGTTTTCTTAAACTACTTCTTTTTAAATTAAAGTGATGACCTTTCTCGTGGTAATCCATACCTGTTAATACTTTGTCAGGATCTGTAGGCATTTTAGCCAATGTTTTACCAACAGCTCTATCAGGTCCTATCTTTTCAAACAAATAATCTAATTCTTCTTTGTCTTCATTTANAATATCACTTATTGCTTCACCTAAATTAGTTTGTTCTTTATTTGCCTCTGGATACAATTGATACATTGTCATAAAATTTAGACCAATTTTATCAGCAACATCCTCTCTAACACCGATAAAAAAAGTTCTTTTACGAGATTGTGGTACACCAAAGTAACTAGCATTTAAAACATCAGCAACAACTAGATAACCCATTTGTTCAAAAGTATTTTGTATCTTATGGAAGTATTCTTTTGCNTCACCCATTGTCAAACCTTCAACATTCTCACCAATAATTACTTTTGGTTTTATNTCATCTGCCACTCTTAAAAATTCAAAAAATAAATCTTCTACATTACTCACACCTTTTATATCACTATATTGTTTTGTTTTACCAAAAGCATCAGCGTGTGTATTACCTTTACCGTGTGATACTGAACCTGCCATACTAAACGCTGAACAAGGTGGACTACCATCTAGTAAATCTAGTTCACCTGGTTTTAATCCTATCTTATCTAAAAAATCTTTTCCTGTCAACTTCTTTATATCACCAGGTATTATTAATGTATTAGGATAATTTTCTCTATAGGTATTTTGTGCTTCTTCAACAAACTCATTGATAGCTAGTATCTTGCCACCAGCCAATCTATAACCAGTTGACGAACCACCACCACCAGCGAAAGTTGATAGCACATTGAATAGTGCTCTTTTTTCACTTTGTAAAGTATCTTCTAATGTATATCTTTTATAATTGTTCATTATTCCACTTCATTAATAACCATATAACAAAACCATAGATCATTATAACATATAATAACGATAGAGTCAAGTGCAGTATCATACTTCATTACCCCAACTAAACCAACCATTTCTTTTACGTCTAGCAAACAATTCTATATAAGGTCCTTCTAACATTTTTTCTATATGTTCATAAACTATATCTGGTTTTCTACTATGTTCTTGTCTTTGACTAACCACTAATTGTGGTATACTTTTATTTAGCCGTTTAGGTTTACCTCTTGTTGCTAATAAACACATCTCTGGATTTCCTCTAGTCCAGTAACCTAGACCTGTGAAGAAACCCAAAGATTTTTTGTTTGTCTTTGCCCAAGTAAATCCTACTGTCTTATACTTGAAACCCCAAGCGTCTATTACTTTAAACGCTTGATCTAATAGTGGGTCTACCACCCACATTAAAAGGACTGCATCATCCTTAGCAATGCTCCCAACAGGTAAATGAATAATGTCAGTGATAGACATGCAAGGATAATGTTTTTCAGGACTTTTGTCCTTTCCTTTATTGCTGTAAGTTTTGAACGTCCAAGGCGGATCTGCATATATTACTCCATATTTTTTGTTTGTATTAAACTCCATAAGATAATATCATATATCTAAATAACAACACCAACATTAAAAATTGTGTTATTGTCAATCTTGTAGTAGCAGCAAAATACATACCAAGTGCTATACTCCAATGTATTATAACTAATAAAATTAATAAACTATTCATCTCTATTATCAGCTATTATATAATTAATATAAGTTCTAAACATTTTACCAGTACCAGCTTTACCTCCGTGCAACAAATTTGATTTATAAACCAATGCACGATTAGGTCTATAATCGTAGGATACTCCATTAACAACTGTAGGTCCTCCCCACATAGGATTCCACTCATAATTTAAATGATAAAGTACAGTTATTCTATCATCTCTTTCACTATCTTTATGTATTACATCATCTTGGTTTGCTGCTTTAGCTCCTAATTGTATTCGTCTTAAATCATTTGGTAATGCTGGTATTTTAGTTCTTACCATTTGATATATTACTGAAGCAAGTGTTTGTGATCTTGTATTTGTACTAACTCCATCATATAAATCAAATAGTGTTGTACCAGCAATTTTATGTGCTGATTCTTTAGATGACATACTTAATTGCCAACAAGCTTCCTGTGTAATAAGTTCATAGCACATTTTGTGTAAATTGTCAGGCAATAAATTGTCTATTATTGTTACGTCTTTTGTCATAGTTTATACTCAAAGTTTTGTGTTGTAGGATTTAGATTAATTAATTTTGCACCATTTCTAATATGGTAGTGTGTAGCCATTGGTGTAAGTGGTGATAAGGTAACTATTCTATCTGCTTTACCTTTTAAAAACTTTTTGGCCTCTTCCATAATTTTTTTACCAGCACCTTTTTTATGTGACCATACTGTATATGCTATAGCTGTATTTGAGTTTTTTTCATAATGACTTACTTTACTCATCAAATCTAATTCTTTTTCAGTTGTTGGTATGTCATTTGTATAAGCAACACATATAACACCTACTATTTCATTTTCATATTTTAGACCATAAATTTTTCTACCATAACTAGTTCTAAATTTTAAATCTAAATTAGGTCTAACAGGGTCTTTACTTACATCAACGTAATCAATATTTACTAATTTAGCTTTTTTTAGCCAATTAAATTTTATCCAGTTGTACCATTCTATTATCTTTTTCATTCAAAAAAACTTTCTAATGATGCTTTCTTTTCATAACTCCAGCCTATTGAGTTCAATATAAAACTTAATGGGTCTAAAAATGTTTTTTGAAATTGTATATTGTAATCAATATAGTCTTTCAATTTAAACTCACTAGGTAATTTAGTTATATAACTTATTACATCAAACTTAAATGGATTAGGTTCTAGTAATTTTATAAACTTAATCTTATCACCTTCTTGTATCAAAGGATATTTATTGGTTAATTTAAACTGTTTTATTTGATGATTATAAATCAAAGCACCTTTTACGTGCATTGGAGTTCCTTTGATAAACACACTACTAGCATGGCTGTATTTGGCCAAGTTATTACAAGACCTAGGAAAAGATATTAGTTCAGCATTCATATTAAAAAATTCTTCTTTAAATTTAGAAACAAAATCAATCAAAGTATTCTCGTCTTTTTTCATAATGATATTGATTGCTTCTTTAATTTTACCTCTACAAACTTCAGGTGTAGATGATTTAACAGCTTCAATACCCATAATCTTTAATTTAGGTTCTTCATATGTAATGCCTTCTTCATCTAATACATTTAACATATATCTTTTTTTAGCAGTCCATATACCTTTGTCAGCAATCACTTCTCGTTTCATAACCATTTTATTACCAATGGCATTTGTATAATCAGCAAGTTCTTCAAAACATTTATTTAAGAAAGGTTGTATTCTAGTATCAACAACTTTATTTACAAATCTTAATATTTGTTCTTTTGATTTACCTTGACAAGTTTTTTCAACAAGTTTATCTAAACAAAGATAGATTGAATCTGTATCTGAAGCAACAATATAATCAACTTGATCGTGTGTTTTCATAATCTGATTTACATACTCGTTTACTTTATTTTCAATAAATCTAATTACGAATTGACCAGAAGTAGTAATTGCTGTTGCTTGTCTTACATCATAATATCTGAAATATTGATTACCTATTGCGCCATAAGCTGAGTTCAATGATATTTTCTTTGCCCATTGTATATTGTGATATGTTGCTATCTTTTTTATGAGTTCTTTGTCTTTTGTTTTATTATATTCTTGTTTGGCTTGATAATTTAAATTTTTGTATTTAACTCTTTCATTATACATTTTTTCTAATAGTCTAGGTAAAAAACCTGGTCCATCTGTTTTAAACATAGCACCATTTGGTGTAATACAAGCGCCTTCTGTTTTTAAATGTGATAATGGTGTAGATTGTTTTAACATTTTATTTACTGATATACCATTTGATTTCATACCAATAATTTTTTCTGGTGAGATATTATACTGCATAATTAAATGTGGATATAGTGAGTTAATATCAAAAGAAACAATCCAGTTATGCATACCTGTTAATGGTTCTTTTACATAAGCACCATCATACTTTGTTTCCTTAACATTATCTTCCTTTGGTGGTACTACTATATTTTCTTTTCTCAAAAAATTATATATTAACATATCCCACATTCTAACCTGGGAAAATACATCATTGTAATTTACTTTTGCCTCATACGCCATAGTCAATACTAACTCAATAAGTTTAAGTTTATCTTCTAGGCCATCAACAATTT
This sequence comes from Candidatus Woesearchaeota archaeon, assembly GCA_002686215.1. Next base: position 28 of record NZAU01000013.1, on the reverse strand, counting down.
CAACGTCTTGTATGTTATAATCTACAAA
>NZAU01000012.1 GCA_002686215.1 Candidatus Woesearchaeota archaeon | reverse complement strand
TTTGAATTTTTCAAATATTTTTTTTGGATTTCTTTCTGAAGGATCACCAAAAAAATCAATTTTTATTGCAGAAGCTAATTGTTTTAATTGTGCATATGCTGCAGGACGCCAAGTGTCTGTTTGTAGCAATGCTATTTTTTTACCAGTCTTCTTTAGTCTTTTGGCCAATTTACCAGTAGTTGTTGTTTTACCTGCACCAAACAAACCAAGCATCATAATAATAGTTGGTTTTTTTGATGTTTCTAGCTCCACAAATTTATCACCTAATAAATTAGTAAGCTCTTCATAAACAATGTTTACAACATGGTCTTTTGAACTAAGTCCAGCAACGACCTTTTCCGTTAACGACCTTTTTTCAATTTTATTAACTAATTGTTTTACTAAGTCCAAAGATACGTCGGAAGATAATAGCGATTTTTTTATATTCGAACAAAGATCTTCTATGGCAGATTTATCTAATTTATTAGACTTTAAACTATCTAGGGATTTTCTTAATGCATCCGATAATTTGTTTAGTACCATAAAAAATTTATTTTATCTGTATTTTAAAGTATTTGTTTTATTATTTTTTCAATGTCAAATTCTATAAGATTTTCGTAGTTTTGGCCAGTTCCCAAATAAAAAATTGGTTTTTTAGTTTCATAAACAGATGATAATATGGCTCCTCCCGTTTCCTCTGCATCCATTTTAGTAATTATAAATCCATCAATACCTATATCTGAATCAAATTTTTTTGCTTGTTCAACCGAATCATTTCCAACCATGGAATCGATTACCATTATTGTAAAATCAGGTTTAATTTTATTCTTCATTTTTTTAAGTTCATTCATTAAGTCATTATTGGATTGATTTCTACCTGCAGTATCAATTAAGACAAAATCTAATTTTTTTGACCTTGCGTGATCAACTGCATCATATGCAACCGCAGTTGAATCTGATCCGTAATCATGTGAAATAACATTTACTTCCAGATTATCTCCGTGCTGTTTAATTTGCTCAATTGCTGCGGCCCTAAAAGTATCTCCTGCAGCTATAACACAAGTTTTTTTATTGTCTTTTATTTTCTTAGCTACTTTTGCAATAGTTGTTGTTTTACCTGCACCGTTTACCCCAATAAACATAATTTTTGTTGGTTTATTTTTTGAGACTAAAATATCCTTTTTTTCAAAAGTTAATATATCTCTTATTGATTTTTCCAGAACATCTTTTATTTCATTAGATTTTGAATTTTTAATATCATCAATTATTTTTTCAACTACCGAATATGCAATATTTGAATTGATTAATTCATCTTCTAATTGATCAAGTATTTTTTTTAATTTTTTATCTTCTAATTTTTTAGATATGTTTAAAGATTTCTTTAAATTATTTAAGCTAGATTTTAATTTCTTAAACATATTATTTCTTATTTTGAAGATTTAATAATTCTTGGTTTTTACTTTCTTCCAATTTTTCAATTTCAATTATTCTTTTTTTAAGTAATTCAATTAGTTCTTCTTTATTTTTCTCAACAATTTTTCCAGAACCAATATTCAACTTAAATTTCTCAGAATTTAATTTGGTATCTATGTAGATTCCTCCACCGACAGGTGCAAGAAAATTTAGGTTTTTTTCTAAAACTTTTATTGTTTCAATTAATTCAATAATTTCAAATTTTTGTCTTGAAAAAAATTCCAAATCTCTCTGCAAATCATTTATTTTTTTGTATATCATTTAATTAAACCTAAACATTCATCTATTCTACCAGATTCAAATCCTGTTGATATAGGAGATATAATGAATCCATTATCGTTACAAACAACACCCGAACTAATTATTGGACTTCCAGACGATACACTGCCAATTCCAATATCTATTTTCAAAAACTCTTCATATTCTGATATCAAATCATCAGATATAATTTGTCCGAATGCACCGCCCTTATTATTCAAAACACCATAAGATCCCGGAGAACCTTCATTTATATTAGATTTTATTGATTTAACCAAAAGATTTTTTTCAATAAATTTTTTCTCAGCATCAGTATATTCTTCAGATATGATTGCATTTTTATCATTACATAATATGTTGTTTCCTAATGCAGTCTTGTTAGTTTTAAATTTAGTTACTTTTGCAATACCCTTTAATTTTTTTGTTAGCGTTTCAAATTCATTATCAAAAATTATATCTGGAACTAACAGGTTTTTTGAGTTACCCGCACAAAAAATTCCAGCAAAAGGAGTTCCATATATTTTAGTATGAATTACTGGAACCTTAAGAGTAGATTCTAAAATTTTTTTCTTTTCTGACGATACATCTTCACCTACGATAATATATGAATTAGTAGATAAACAATACAAGCCGACATTCGGATCACCCTTAAAGTTAAAGGTATTAATGTGTGATTCCATTACTTTTTAGTTTCTGATTTCTTTTCAGATTTTTTAGTTTCTGATTTCTTTTCAGATTTTTTAGTTTCTGATTTCTTTTCAGATTTTTTANNTTTTGATAAATCAGATAATTCAACAAAAACATGATTTTCTTCTTTTTTTACATCTACTCTTACTCGAGATGGCGGATTTTTTGATCCTCTCTTCCATATCGCTTGATTTAAATAATTACCAATTTTAATTTCATTTGTCTTAGTATGTCTAATTAAAAAAGTTCTAAGTACACTAATTGCTTTTTCAGATCTTCTCCATTTAGGAGTTTTCAAAACTTCTCTTCTCAGTGGAACAGTATAAGTTCTGGATTCACCGGATTTCATCCTCGCTTAATCCTCCCTCTTCTCCATCGTCTTTTTTTAACAGTTAAAGATGATGGATGAACTCTTCTTCCTTTTCCGAATACTTTTGGTATTAACCAAAAAGGTGCCCATCTTGTTCTTCTTGCTTCAACAGTTAATCTATTTTTTCTTCCCGAAGGTTTTCTAGAACTCATTTTTTCTTACCTACCTTATCTAGCATAGATTGACCTTTTGAAGTAATTATGTTTCCCTTTTTTTCTCCGTCGGATAATTTTATTAAATCAGATTTTCTTAATTGTTGAGTTATTTTTCTAATGATATTACCTGATGCTCGAACAAATTTTTCCGGTTTTCTTCCTCTATTTTTTCTTCCACCGTATTTTGTTCTCATTTTTGAAATTCCAACTGGGCCGTGAGTATATATATTTCTTAGAATTGAAGCTGCTCTATTGTACCACCAGTCCGGATTTTCAGGAGGTCTTTCTTTATGGTTTCCTGTTTTAACAAAGTTAGACCATTCTGGAGCTTTCATCGTATCCATTTTTTTTAGTTGCTCAGCTAATTGATCATTTACTTCCTTTGGATTCATTTTTTTTATTGTTGTCATTTTTAATTGAGATTTGTTTAGTTTTAAAAAGATTCCGAATTATACTAAAAATAACCAAAAAATGGAAATTTATACACCCCGAGAAGACTCCTTTTTACTAAAAAAAGTAATGATTAATTACATTACTAAAAATAATCCTAAAAAATTATTAGATATGGGTTCAGGATCGGGAATTTTAGCAAATACTGCATTAAACTTGGGAGTAAAAAGAGTGGTGGCTTCAGACATAAATAAAAAAGCTTTAGAAAAAATTAAATTAAAGAATCCAAAAATAGTTTGTGTATATTCTAATTTGTTTGAAAATATTAATGAAAAATTTAATATAATTGTTTTTAATACACCATATTTACCCATGGACGATGATGAATCTCTTTTAGATCCGATATGGTCTGGAGGAAGAGCCTTCATTGATAATTTTCTTTTACAATCTAAAAACTTTTTAGAATCCAATGGAATAGTATTATTTACTTATTCCTCTAAAGATCCAATAAAAACTAGTCACATAATTGAAGATAAAGTAACTTTTGAAGATGGTGAAACAGTTTTTGTAGGTAAGCTTATAATTAATTAAATTTTTATATATTAATAAAAGGCGGGGTTAACCTCGCGAGTCATTTGAAATAAGAGTCAATTATCGCGATTGATTAATAAAAAATGACATGGGAAATAAGAGCAACTGTAAACGACTTAAGACGGCAATTAAATCATTTAGGCCACGTTCTGTGAAATTTAGTTGATCCGTTTGACTCCGGTTTATATCTCTTAGATTCAGATGAGGCTAATGACTGGATATGTTTGAGTTAGTGGCATTAAGCACACATGGAGCAACAATTTGGCTTTGGACCTTATCCGCTTGGGCCTATACGCCTTTTATTAACTTATTTTTCACCAAGTAAGAATTCGGTATTATTAACACATTACCTGTTTTCATTATTAAGTGCGTATTAATTAAATTTATTTCAAATACTTTACCTTCAATATCATCCAAAATAATTTTGTCTCCAGTTTTTATTAATTTTTTATATAGGATATAAATTCCTGCAATACCATTCGGGAAAAAATCTCTTAAAGATAATCCAAAAGAAATTATTAAGATTCCTGAAAAAATGTACAATAAGAATTTCATTAAACTAACTGCAATTCCTATTTGTATTAATGACATAATTGTAAAAATTGTTATTATAATTGTTTTTACAAATTTTTTTATAATATCTTCAGGTTCTTTTTTAGTTTTTATCAATTTTTTGATCGGTATTTTTATTTTTCTTACAAATTTGTAGGCCAAGTTACTCAAAAAATTAGATAATATTAAACCCATTAAAAATATTAAGAATGCCAATCCAAAGGATACACTAATATATTTTACAGCATCAAAAATGCTTATTTCCATCATTGTCGAATGAAAATTGTTTTAATTTAAATGTTTCCATTATATATAATGCCAACAAATGTAGGTTATGAGTACGTAAATGCCGAGAAGGAATATCATGAAGCTAAATCTACGAGTCAAAAAATAAAAGCATTAAGATCTATGCTAACAGCAGTTCCAAAACACAAGGGAACTGAAAAAATGCAAGCTCAAATTAAAAAACAAATTGCAAAGTTACAAAGTCAATTAACTATTGAAAAAACAAAGGGTAAGTCATCATATAGCTCATCAATAAAAAAAGAAGGTGCTGCAACAATTGCAATTGTTGGAAAAACCAATACTGGTAAATCTTTTTTATTATCCAAATTGTCNGGCAAAAAAGTAAAAGTTTCNGAGTATGAATTTACAACAATGACTCCNGAAGTTAGAATGATTCCTTATGAAAACGTTATGATTCAAGGAATAGAAATACCACCNATTTACGANAAATTTTACGAATCAAAAAANGGAAGACAAATTCTNAGTAATATNAGATTAGCNGACTTGGTTATTGTTTTGGCCAATTCAAAAAAAGATTTTGATATTATTAAATCTGAACTATCCAAAGCAAATATAAATCTAGTAATGAAACCAAAAAATACTAGTTTATTTGAAATAGAATTACCTTATTTAAGAATAAACAAATCAGACTTTTCTAGAAAAATTGTTCCTAAAATTTGGAAATATGTAAAAAAAATAAGAATTCAGACTAAAACTTCAGGCAAGATTGCAGAAAAACCAATCGTATTAGATGAAAATTCCAGAATTGAAGATGTTGCCAGAACAATCCATCAAGATTTTTTGAAAAATTTCAGATTTGCAAGAGTATGGGGCCCTTCCTCCAAATTTGACGGGCAACAAGTAGGATTGGATCATAAATTAAAAGACAAAGATATAGTTGAAATATTTACCAAATAGTTTTAATTTATTAGAAATAATATTTTTATGAAAGCAAAAGGTTCAAATGCAGAAAGGCAATTAGTAGCCAAATTTTGGTCAAAAGGGTTTGCATCAATAAGAGTTGCAGGATCAGGATCATCAAGGTTCCCCTGTCCTGATGTTCTTGCGTCAAACGGGAAAAAAGTATTTGCAATAGAAGCAAAAGCTACAAAAAAAGAATATCAATATTTTAGACAAGAACAAATTAATGATTTAATTGAATTTTCTAGAATATTTCTTGCTGAACCAATATTAGCAATCAAATTTTCTTCTAAATGGTACTTTTTTAGANTAGATAAACTAGAATTTACTCCNAANGGNGATTTTTCCATAAAAAAATCTGANGCTGAAAATAAAGGCATAGAATTTGATCAATTAATTCTTTGATCCAGTAAGTAGTTCTTCAAGTTCTTTTATTACTTGCTCTCTTCCAAATACAAATATTGCTATAAATAAAATTATTGATAAAAGGACGGGTGCAGCAATTAAGAATGTAAGTAACTCATAGGAAGTTCCTTTTGAAACATTATGAAAAACACTAGTCATATAAGAAAATAATATTAAAATTGCAAAATTNGATAGTATAAGAATATTATAAAATTTATTTTTATTTTTTTGAAATACTTCCTTTCTCATTTTGATGTTATCTCCAAATCCTTAAAGAATGCATAACCTATTGATAAAATTATTGGACCAATTACGATTCCAATAATTCCCATAATTGACATTCCTCCAAATATTCCAATAAAAATAATCATCGGATGAAGTTTTGCTTTCTTGGACATCATTACAGGTCTCAATGAATAATCCAGAAGACTACCTATTAAAAGTCCATAAACAATTATTCCAATTGCTATATTAACTTGAGANGAAGATAATAATAACAATCCTACTACGACATAAAGGAAATAAGGTCCAACAATTGGTAATAAAGATAATACTCCNGCAATCATTCCGCCAAGAANCGGATAAGGAATATTAAATAGGAAAAATCCAATTCCNGCAACTACTGCCTGTATTAGTCCAATGAATAATGTAACATATACAAATGCATCAACGTTTTGTTTTATACTATTCAATATTTGCATTTTATTTCTTGCAGGTATTGGAAGAGTNTCTTTAATCCATGAATATAGANTTTGNCCATCTTTTAGGAAATAAAATAGTGATATAAAAAAGATGAAGCTTGATAAAAAGAACAAAGGTATTTTNGAAGCTAAATTAGAAAGATATTCGATTGAATTAGTTGCTATNAATCTAACTATNTCTTGCGTTGTTGATGACATNCCTTGTGTTTTTACTGAAGAATTTATGTAAATATTCCAAATTTCATTTATGCCAATATTTATGCCATAGTTAAACATATACGCAGCTACAATTAAGAAAAATGAACAAACAATAATTGATGAAATTGTTTTTGAAAATCTATCATTAAGATATAAATACGCAGGATAAGAGAAATAAGCTATAATGGCTGCAAAAAATAGCGGAGTTATATAGGGCCATATTACGAAGCTAGATAATAATGCAATAAATATTAATAAAAAGAATTGTGCGTTATATGCTAATTTCATGTTATGATATATATATATTTTACATTTATAATTGTTATTAATTAAATCTTTTTTTGGCTAACATTCCGGATAATCCTTTTAGTTTCATTCCAGAGTTAGTTTTAGAATTAAGAATCTCAATCTTTCCACCAAAACTTTCAACTTTATTCATTAACTCTTTATTTTTTTCAATAATATTATCATTTATTATCAATTCTTCAATTTTTCCGTTGTTAGACGCCTCAATAATAGTTTTTTTATCATATATAACCAGATCATTTCTTTTAGAAATTTCTTCAAAATATTGATCAACTAGATCTTCATCTCTTTTTAATTTATTATTTTTAATAATTTTATCCAAAGTATTTCCCCTATATATTTCTCTTATACTCTGTTCATCTCCTGAGGTAGTGTCTTCTAAAAAAATTTTATTACTCAATTCTGTTTTCTCTTCAACTAACTGTTTCTTCAAAATTTCTTTCCAGAATAAAGGACTACCCAGTATAATATATTCTGAATTATAATACTTAATCAAATCAATTAATTTCTTTACTAATTTATCAATTCCTTTGTCGGATTTTTGTTCAATATACCTTTTTTTAGATAGTCTTAAATTATTTTTACCTAAAATTGTATAACCAGAATAAGATATGTTTGCAAAGGTTG
>NZAU01000011.1 GCA_002686215.1 Candidatus Woesearchaeota archaeon | reverse complement strand
GATTCTTTCTTTTCTTCTTTTGGTTTTGATTCTTTCTTTTCTTCTTTTGGTTTTGATTCTTTCTTTTCTTCTTTTGGTTTTTCTTCAGAAACTTCTTCAACCATTTCAGGTTCTGATTTAGTTGCTTCAACTATATCGATCTTGTCGGGTAATGGTGTATCTGGATGCATTATAGTTACAGTTATACCTACTGTTCCTTTCTTTAATACAGCATCACAATGAGCTCTATCCAATAAATTATCAGATATAAAACCGCATTTCTTCATATATCCGTCNTAAAATCTCCATTTTTTACTTCTTGCTCCNGGTATTGGTCCGTCTACAACGATTTCCACTCCTAATGCTCCTGCAGCCATTATTCTTGTTAATTCTCTGTATCCAATTCCTTTAAATCTACTTGGACCAAATCTTTCAAGTTCTTTGGCAAATTTTGTTGCTACTACTTGAGCACTTGTATGAGGATTACTTATTTCTGCTGTTTCAATATGNGGATTNTCTANTTTGAATTTTTGTTTTAATTCTNTAGTTAATNCTTTAATCATTTCTCCGCCTCTACCAATTATCATTCCTGGACGAGTTGTTGATATAATTATCTTTTCTCCAAGCGGAGTTTTTTCTAAAGAGATGCTTCCAATTTCTGCTGCCTTTCCCGTTTTTTGTTCTAATGATTCTTTAATCTTCATATGAAGTAAATTTTGCTTTATGAATTCTTTTTCTTTCATTTTTTATCCTCCGGTTGAGCAACTAATTCAAAATGAGTAACTCTTTTTGTTCCTCTAACTCTGCCATATCTTCTTCTGATACTTGGTTTTTGAGCTGCTGANTGAATAATTTTTAATTCTCCTGTTAAACCTTTATCNTTTGCATTTGATTCAAGTGATTTTAATAACGGTAAAACATATTTAGCTGCNTTTACTGGATATCTTCCTGCAGCCATTTTNCCTCTTCTATGAGGAGTATCTTTATTNTATCTTGTATAAGGTATTGCTGTCTTTAATATAGAAACTTCTTCCATCTCTCTAATTGCTCTTTTAACTTTTTTTCCTCTTAAGAACTTTGCAACTTCATAAGCAACTTTAAATGAAAATGGTAAATTTAGTCCTACTGCTTTGGACATATTCTTACTATCATANTTTTGCATACTTATTGCCATTATTTCTTACCTTGGTTCTTTGAACTCTTTGTTGCACCTACACCGATACCTTTATGTGATGCAATTCTTCTTGTTTGTGAAAATTCACCCAGATAATAACCAAGCATTTCTTCAGTTATTTTTACAGGAATGAATTTTTGACCATTATATACTTCGATTGTTTTACCAACCAATTTAGGAGTTATTACTGTTGTTCTGGAGTGAGTTCTTAATTTGGATTTACCTGAATCTACTTTTTCTAATATTTTCTTTGAATCGTGTCTATTTAATCTAAGTAATGATCTTCTTTTTCTAGANTTCAATAATAATGCAAATTCTTCGTTTGTCATTTTTGTTAACTCTTCCATCGTTTTTCCTCTAAATTTGAATACTTTATCTTTCATTATTTTCTCTTACCTGNTCTCTTAGCTGCAATAGAACCAACTTTCTTACCTGCNGGTAAGTTTCTTGGTCTTGTTGTCGAGTACTTTCCTCCTCCTCTACTATTTCGATTATGAGTACCTCCGTGAGGGTGATCTCTTGCATTCATCGCTTTACCTCTCACAATAGGATATCTAATTCCTCTTGCTTTCATTGCATGAAATTTATTTCCNGCCTTAACAAANGGTTTATTTGTTCTNCCTGCACCTGCAGCAATTCCGATTGTTGCAAAACAGTTTGAATTTAATATTACTTTTTTCTTTGATGGTAGCTTAACTGCNACTCCTTTTCCTTCTTTTCCAATAACTTGCGCATAAGTACCTGATGTTTTAACAAATTTACCTCCGTCTCCCGGAGTTTTTTCAAGATTATAAATTAAAGTTCCTGANGGTATATTATCAAGTTGTAATATGTTNCCTTTTGTCACATTATTNCCNCCGTATTCAATTGATTGACCAACTCTNACTCCNTCCGGAGCAGGTAATAANGATAATTGACCNTCTGNATATTCGATAACCATTAATGGTGCAGAATTAAATGTTGAATTAACNAAATCTGCTATTTGNCCAGTTTGNGTTTCTCCNGAAAAGAATGGATAGTATGTTTTACCNATAGNTCTGTGAGTCGGTGCTCTATATGTTGGACCTCCTCGTCCTCTTCTTTGTTGTATTAATCTCTTTCCCATTTTATATTAATCCTAATTTGGATGTTATATCCACTGCCGGAGTTGATTGATCTAGTTTGATATATGCTTTTTTAATACCTTTCATATCAATATTGGTTCTTACACCTTTTACTTTTACTTTGTATTCTTTTTCAATAGCCCATTTAATTTCTTTTTTATTTGATGATTTTGAAACAGCAAAAATCAGGGTATTTTCTGCTTCTACAGATCTGACTGCCTTTTCTGTTGTTAATGGATATTTTAATATTTTGTAAATGTCTTTCATAAGAATAGTCTCTCCTTTTCTAATTTTTCAACTGCAGATTTTGTCCATATTGTTCTTCTTCCGATATTTCCACCTGGTGCCAATAATTCTGCATTTAAATTGTTAACAACGGAAACATCAAAACCTTGTAAATTTTCAGTTGCAAGAACAGCCGGACACATGTCTCCCACAATTACAAGCGGACCTTTCTTAGTTATGTATTTTCTACCTCTTGTCTTTCCTTTACCAGATCTTATTTTTTTATTTTCTAATCTGTCTAATTCTGATTTAAGATCATTTTTAATTAACGAATTAATTATGTCTTTTGATTTCTTTAATTTTTCAAATGAATCATCTAAAATCATATATTTTGAACCTGAAATTGCAGATCTAATTGCTTTTCTTCTCTCTTTTTTGTTAATTCTTTCAATTAAATTTTTATCTGACTTTGGAGGGAATGCTTTTCTTCCGCCAACTGCGTTTGCTACAAAAGCACCAATCCAATAAAATTGGCTTCCTCTAGACCATAAGTGTTTTCTTCTAATTCTTGAAACTCCTTTTCCATAAGTTGTTTTGAATTTTTTTCTTCGTTTTACAGTAGTATAACCTTGTCTTTTACCTGCCATTGGATCTGCTCCATAAGGTTGTCTTCTGCTCATTTGTAATGATGAAACTGCTCTTTTAACTAAATCTGATCTGACTGGCTCCATAAATTGCTGAGGAAGTGTAATTTCTGCTGATTTTCCGCCACTTACTCGCATAATATTAGTTTTCATTATTGTTGACTCTCCATTGAAATAGTTACTTCTGGTACTTCTTTAAATGCACTTGCTCTTCTTCTTTTAGCAAAATTTAATCTAATTAATCTTCTCTTTGGTCCAGGAACGCTTCCTGCAACTAAAATATATTTACCGCTTACTTTACCGTAACCTACAAAATCACCTTTTGGAGTTACTGGTACTTCAGCAGAATCTAATATTTTCATTAATTGAATATTCATAACTGTTCTGTTGTGGAATCCCATTTGACCCGGATGTGGTACTCTCCAAGTTTTAGCTTGCCAATTACCTAAAGAAGCTACTTTTCTTCTTCCATCTCCGTGAGATTTTCTATGTAAAATTGATACTCCAAATCTCTTAACAGAACCTTGAAAACCCTTACCTGTTGTTACTCCAACAACATCCATCAAATCTCCGTCTGAAAAAACATCTGAAATATTAACTTCTTTACCTAAAATAGTTGAAGCATAATTAAAAATCTCTTCAACTGATGAACCGGATACTGGAATTTCTAAAACGTCTGGTTTTTTCTTTTCACTTCCAGTCATTGATGGTTTTGTATGAACTAACATTCTAATCTCAGATACGTTTTCTAAATCTTTTTTCATATCTTCCAATGTTTTTGAACTTCGTTTCTTAGGTAAAGTTAGTCTTTTTGATAATGATAAATCTAAATTGTCTGCATATAATTCGGATCTTACTTTTGATCCATATGGAGTTTTTGAGTATAATCGTAATGAAAATGGAATAATTTGTGGAGTTTCAATAACTGTGACAGGCATCATTATTTCTTCACCCTTTGTTGGGGATGATTCTCTATTATCAATAAATGAAATTTGAGTCATACCTGCTTTNTATCCTGCAAAACCTGAAAGTTTATTTTCGTTTAAAATCTTCCAAGATCTAACTCTAGGAACCATTCTGTTAGCCTTTTTTCTATGCCAGAATTGTAAACTTCCTCTTCTTGGTCTTCTTCTGAAACCTGCTGTACTTCCCATTCTTTTCTCTCTTATTGGTTTACTTTTTAAACCTTATTATCGAGTCATATATTTTTTAATTATCAATAATCGCTCTATGCGACAGAATTCTAGATCAATGCAGGGGTAATAAAACATTATGTCATGTCTTTATAAAAGTTATTGTTAGGCACGAGTTTCAATAAACTTATATAGCTTTATCGCATAAATTGGGCATGGAAGGATATTGTGTTAAATGTAGAGCTAAATCGGAAATGACAAGTACCGAGGAAGTTACTATGAAAAATGGCAGAAGAGCAATGAAAGGTAAGTGTTCTTCATGCAGTACAGGAATGTACAAAATCTTAGGAAAAGCAGCTTAATGCTGCTTACCTTTTTAATTTTTAATAATATTTATAAATTAAACACTAATCTATTTTTTACGCTGAGATCGCATAACCCGGTATTGCGCCGGCCTTGAGAGCCGGTTCCTTATGGAATTGGGGGTTCGAATCCCTCTCTCAGCGTTTTTATAATTTTTTTATAAATTCAATTANACGTTTTGAGAGCTTTTGTTTTTTTGTATAATCTCCGGTTCCCATTTCATATTTTAGTAGTTTCTGAGCAACACCNCTCTTAGGTCCTCTTTGTTTTACTACTAAAAATAAAGAACATAAAATATACTTAGCCAGAACAGTTGCTGTTCCTTCAGAATTTAGACGCCTATTTGAAACTTTTATTGGATGACTTCTTAAAATTCTAAATCTNAATTTTTTTCTTCTTCCTCTTAAAATATAGGTGGTATCTTCTGCAAGATATATTTCCGGATCAAACCCGCCTATTNTATTAAATGCAGTTTTACTTGAAATAATACAATAACCTGCTGCAGCAGGATATGGAGTATATTGAAGAATTCTTATGCTTCTNTTAATAAATTTGTAGTAAGCTATATTTTTTAGTTTTTTATCATTTCCCTGTGATTTAGTTGTTGCAAGTGAAAGTCTTTTTTTCTTGAATTCAAAAAGTGTATCTCTGATAAAGTCTTTTACTGGATAAACATCTGCATCGAAAAAGTAAATATATTTCCCTCGGGCCTTTTTTGCACCGTAGTTTCTTCCTTCCGATACTCCTTTTTTTGAAGTTGTTACAAAAGATAAATTAATTTTTCTCTGCCTAAATTTGGGAATAAATTCCTCTACAACATTTTTTGTATTGTCTTCCGAATTTCCNTCAGAAACTATTATTTCAAAATCTTCAAAGGANTGTCTAAGAAGATGATTTAATGTTATTTTTATCTGCTTTTCTTCATTCTTAGTTGGTATTACAACCGAAACTTCAGTCATAATATGTTTAAAGAAGAACATATAAATATCTTGTCTAGACTATAGATTTATGAAACTAGGAGTACTTTATTCAGGTGGTAAAGACAGTACGTATGCTTTGGATTTGGCAGATAGAGATGAAAATAAAGTTGTTTGTTTAATTTCAATAAAATCTGAAAATAAAGATAGCTATATGTTTCATACTCCCAATATTGATATTACAAGTTTGCANTCTAAAAGTTTAGATATTCCTTTAATTAAAAAAATGACAAAAGGAAAAAAAGAAACTGAGCTAAAAGATTTAGAAANTGCAATTAAAGAAGCAAAGAAAAAANATGGTATTGAAGGTATAGTTACTGGCGCGGTAGAATCAGTTTATCAGGGAACAAGAATACAAAAAATTTGTGATAAGCTTAAACTTTGGTGTTTTAATCCGTTATGGCAATTTAATCAAATTGATTTACTTAATGAATTAATTAAAAATAAATATGAAATTATAATTAGTAGCATAGCAGCTTATCCCTTAAATGAATCTTGGTTAGGTAGAAAAATAGATAAGAAAACTATTTTAGAATTAAAAAATTTACAAGAAAAATATGGAATTAATCCCGCGGGAGAAGGGGGAGAATTTGAAAGTTTAGTTATAAACTGTCCAAAATTTAATAAAAAAATAAAAATAAAAAGATCAGAGATTGAATACAAAAATAACGCTGGAAGATACAATATTTTGGAGGCTAATTTAAAATGAAAATTTTAGTTATTAGCACTTGTAAAAATAAATTAAGTGAACATGAATTTATTAGACCTTTTTTAAAATATAAACCGAGAATTGAAAATTATAAAGAAATTAAAAGCATTAAATGGGCAGANAAAATAATNATTACTGGAACGGCGATACAAGATAACGATTACNTAAATAATATGAAATATTTTGAATGGATAACTAAAATAAAAAAACCAATAATTGGAATTTGCTCGGGAGCGCAAATTATTGGAATGGTACACGGTGGTAAAAAAATAAAGAATAAAGAAATTGGNATGGTTAAAACTGATGGNAAAATTTTTGGTAAAAAATTAAAAGAAGTTTATTCTATTCATCAAAATGGAATTATAAATNTTGAAAAATTTNAAATAATTNCAAAATCTGAAAAATCAGATCAAATAATTAAACATAAAGAAAAAGAAATATATGGAATTTATTTTCATCCGGAAGTTAGAAACATGTGGATTGTTGACAAATTTATAGAAGCTTGAATTTAGATATTATTTTATCTAATTCTGTTTCAATTTCTGGTCCTATCGCTAATGCAGTTTTACTGCCTGGTGGAACTTGTGTTTTTCCTGCATCTGTTATCATTGCTGTATTAAATTTTTTTGATTTAGCTATTTTGAAAAGAGATATAATTTCTTCTGTTGAATCTGATTTTAATACAATTTTAGGTTGACCTGATTTTTTCCATTCTTTGAATGATTTTTTGTTTAAAACCTTAAGACTTGCATCAAGTGATGCATGAGATGCTTGAGCAGCAATTTTGCCTTTTTTCATCTTAAGTGAGTTATTTATTACAATAACTTGCTTATAATTTCCCATAATATATTAACTATTACAAGTTTATAAATTTTCAAAAGTATTATATTTAAAATTTGCAAATAATAATATGCCAATACTAAGAGAATCAATTAGTAGTCTTAATCCGCTAGATTTAATTAGTAATTTTATAATTTCAATTGATAAATATTTATCTAAACGCCCCTCTATTGTTTCGGCGATATTTCTTACAATTTTTCTTAATTATAAAAATTTTTTAAATACCCCTCTTGATACTTTGTTATATACGTTTATTACTATCTTTTTATTTATTAAAATTATAAAAAAATTTTATGATAATATTTTTGAAAAATATGCTGCAAAATTAAACTATTCCTTCAATATGAAGAATTTGATATTGGGATTATTTTTAATAATTTGGACAAATGGTTATTTTGTTTTTTCAGATATTCTTAATTATCGAATTAAGTTTAGAGCAAAAGAAATTCCATATTTAAATAAAAATTTTTTTGACAAAATGATTCGTGTTGGATTAAAAAGTGAAGCAGATATAAGACTAATAATAATTTACGTTTTTTTATTTATAACTGGAATATTTTACAGCCTAAATAATATATATTCATTTTTTATTTTTGATGTATTGTATAAGCTTTCATTTTTTACATTACTTAATTCAATTATACCGTTCTCATCATTTTTTGCTTTACTAAATTTAGATATATTGGGAAAATATAATCGGTATATATCAAATAAACGGAAAAGTTTGGGAAATGGTTATATGTATCCAGAAACTGGGGCAATGAGAATATTTCTGGGTTCAAGAAGAAGATATATTTTTTCAGTCATATTTATCAGTTCATTCTTAATTTTAATTAGGTATAATGCAAATATATATGACTCATATGTTACTTCTGCAATTTTTGCAATAATTATATTTGCATTTTACTTAACAAATATTGAATTTGATAGTATTAAAAAATCAGTTGTCAAATAACTCATTATAATTTGAAAATATTTTTTTTGCCACCGAATTAGAGTCCATATCTCTAATTTCTGCAATTTTATCAATTGTTTTTTGAATATTTGAAGAATTGTTTGTTTTTCCATCTATACTTAGGAATGGTGAATCTGTTTCAGTTAGAATATTTGATAAATTGGCTTTTTTTACTAATCTCTTAAATCCTTTTGATTTAAGTAGTATAACTGGTATTGAAAAGTAATATCCGTAATCTATTGCACGGTCTATAAGTTCTGCATTTCCGGAGAAACAATGTAAAATAACTGGAACTTTTGCAGACTTCATTATTTCCAGAACGTCAGACTCTGCCTTTCTGGAATGTACTATAAGAGGTTTATTTAATTCATTTGCAAGATTAATTATCTCACTAAGTACTTCTTTTTGTCTTTTCTTTTTTTCTTCTGTTTTTGTCCAATGATAATCTAGTCCTACTTCTCCAATTGCAACAATATTATCTTTATTTGATTTGATTTGATTAATTACTTTTTTTAAATCTGAATTAGAAATTGTTCCTGCTTCGGTAGGATATAAACCAAATGCGGCATTTATAATTTTATATTTCTTTGACAAATTTAATACATTAATATTATCTTCATAAGACAAACCATTCGATATTACTTTCTTTACTCCGTTTTTTGTCATTAATTTAATAATATCATCAATATTATTATCATAATCTTTGTAAGTAAAATGGGCATGAACGTCAACTATCATTTTTTAAGAATTGATTTTAATTCTTTAATATCTTTTGATTTGTTTATTTTTTGGGTAAGGTGTTTGTAATCAGAGTATTTGATAAAGTAATTTATATGTTCTTTTGCAACTTTAAATTTAACAGGATATTTTTCAATTAGCTTCAAATATTCGTTTGATAAATTAATTTTATCTTTAGATTTGTATTTTCCTTTTTTATCAAAATCGATGCATTGTTTGAAAATTGTGGGATCTCTTGCTGCCGCTCTGGCTAACATTATATAATCGCAATTTGAGTAATTTGAAACATAATTGGCATCCTCTGGAGTGAAAATATCGCCATTTGCAATAACTGGAATATTTAGTTTTTCTTTAAGATCTCGAATATGTTCCCAAAAAATGGCACCGCTTCTTTTTTTCTCTGCAGTACGAGGATGTATTGTCAATGCACTACAACCTACATCTTGAGCAATCTTTGCGATAGTTTCATAATTAATGTTGCTTGATTTAAAGCCAGATCTAATTTTTGCAAAAACTGGTTTATTTGTTGAACTAACCAATTTTGATAAAACTTTTTTAACTAACTTTGGATCTTCCATTAATATTGC
>NZAU01000010.1 GCA_002686215.1 Candidatus Woesearchaeota archaeon | reverse complement strand
TACGGGATAGTGGATATTGAATCCGATAAAGGTCCAGATCATACACATTATAGAAGAAGTAATATGAATCAAGTAATTGCAAAATTAATGAAAGAAAATAATAAAGTTTATTTTATTAATTTTAACTCAATTTTAAAANCNAGAAATAAATCAAAGCTAATTGGTNGNATAAGACAAAATGTTATNTTATGTAATAAATACAATACAAAGATTAAAGTTCATAATTTTTCAAAAAATATTTCAGATTTTAGAAAAGATCTATCACCAGTNTATAAAATATTTAAAATTAAAAATCAATAATTTCACCCTGTTTAGGNGCTATTGCATCAATTCCAAAACTAGATCTTATTTCTGTTGCAAACCTAACTGTATTTGTACCGTGGATACACATAACTTTTTTTGGTCTTATTTTTTTTACCATATCCATTAATTCAGATCTTGTTGCATGTGCAGTAAAACTAAATTTGTAAATTGGTAAAGTTAATTTCAAATTTAATTCATCAGTAACATATCTTCCAGTATCTTCAAGATATTTTCCCGCAGTTCCAGGAATTTGGTATCCAGTCATTATTAAACTTGATTTTTCATCCCGGTATATGTGTTTAATATATTCGGCTACTGGACCTCCATCCATACATCCACCTGTTGTAATTATAATACAAGGAGATTTAATTATTTTTTTTCTTTGAGCATGATTTGTTACAAATGTAGACTTATTTAATGCTCTTTTTAACATCTTACTATCTTTGATAAAATTTAAATTTTTACCAGATATTTCTGTTGCAGCTTTACCCATACCATCAACAAAAATGTTATGTTTTACTTTATATTTTTCTAATACCATTAATAATTCNGGTGCTCGGATGGCAAAGGAAGGTACAAGTGCAATTCCGCCTTGCTCAACAGTTTTGTTCACTACTTCAATAAATTCCTTCTCTATTTTATCTCGTTTTTCTAAATCCCTATCGGAATAAGTTGTTTCCATAATCATCATGTCAACATTTTTTACTTTACTTATATCAGCACCTTTTAACAAAGCAGTATCATTTAGTTTAAAATCTGAAGTGTATAATATTTTTTTGTTATCCATTTCTAATAGCGCCATAGTACTACCCGGAATATGACCAGCATCATAAAATGTAACTTTTGAAGAACCAAGTTTAAATGTTTCATTATATTTTTTTAATGTCCAGTTATTTAGAACATCTTTAACATCATCTCTATTAAATTTTCNAGGTTTTTNTTTTATTTTACCCACNTTTATACTNTCGTATAGAACAAGTTCAGCNAAGTCTTTTGTTGGTTTAGTTCCAAATATTTTTGGTTTATGAATTTTATAAAGTTCAGGAATACTACCTACGTGATCTAAATGTCCGTGACAAGCTAAAAGAAAATCAACTTTTTTCTTAGGAATTAAAGGACTNAGACTATCGGATACNTTAAATCCAAATTCAAAACAAACTCTTTCTTTTCCATTNTCAAATATTACTGCATTATTACCAACTTCTCTAAATCCACCGTTACACTCTATTTTTATACTCAAATTTTTCACCTATTTTTATTTTATTTTTTATAATAAAACCTTCCTTAGATTCTACTATGTATTTAGCCGGTTTTTTTGGTTTTACATTTAAACAAAAAGGTTTAACTGTTTTAAAGTCAACAACTTCGTGTTCAGAGTTTAACCAAACTACGTCTATTGGTTCGAATACAAAAAAAGTATGTATTGATGAAAAAAATACTGATTCTTTTATTGAAGTCATAATAATAGTTTTTGGTTTTTTAAACATTAAACCAAAAATACTATTTTTATACATTATTCAAATGACTCCAAAGAAACTTCNTTTTTTATCCCCTTACTTTTTAAATAGCCGTTGGCTAATAGCCAATAAACTAATGATAATGATTTTGATCCCTTGTTATTACAAATTATAGATATATCTACATTTTGAAATGTATTATTTGAATCACATAATGCAATTACTGGTAAATTCATCAAATAAGCGTCCTTTACAGCATTTTTATCGATTCTTGGATCAGCTACAAAAACTAATTTNGGTTCAATGAATGTCTTTAANTNCGGATTTGTTATAACTCCTGCNGGATATCTACCNACATANTATTTTGCTCCAATTGATTCAGCAAATCTTTTTGCAGATTTCCATCCATTCTCTCTTCTACATACTACCAAAATATCTTCTGGATTGTATTGAGATAAGAATTTAATTCCATTTTTTAACTTTTCATCAATTTTTTGTATATCAAGAATCGCTACACCATTTTGAGGGTTTACTTTATGTATATATTCCGACATATCCTTTGTTTTAAATTTAGTTCCAATTTGTATTCCGGATTCTAAATAAGTTTCAACTTCAATTAAGTTATTATTCTTCATATCTTCTTTCCCTCTTTCTTGGTTTTGGTCTATTAACTGTAATTGGAAGAACACCNGATTTTAGTTCAGTTTTTGCTAATTGTATAACATTGTATACATTTTCCGGTCTTTTTATCAATAATGGTGCACCCATTGATATTTGCAATGCTCTTGCACCGATGATCCTTGCTCTTTCAAATTTTGTTAATTCCATTATTTAATCGATTTTATAAGCTTTCTAAGCTCTTTTCCTTTATTACCAGATAACTCTATAGCATTTTTAAGCTCTTCGATTTTAATAGATTTACTTCCGCCTTTTTGCATAGCGCAAATATTACCATTATCGATAGTTGCTATGTGTACNCTAGCATCCATTATTTTTTCTTCTTCATAATTTGGATCTAAAACTAANGAATCTCCAATTTTTGCAACAGTAACCATNACTGGCACATTTTTTAATTCNAAGCCTTTCTTAGTACGAGTATCATGTAATACNTTATCAGTTTCCTTNTCNATTTCNGGAAATTTAGCTGTTTTAATTGCTAATAATGCNGCNATTACTCCTGCATCAAATAAGTTTCCATCTGCATTTATAGGATAAATATCTACAGATAAACTCCATGCAAGTTCTCCAGGTCTTATACATAGATCTTCAAAATCCACAGTTTTTGACTCTCGAATAGCCCTATCAATAACTCTTGATATTTCTATTGCTTCTGGACTCGGAGGTCCATGACTGAAGTCTTCATTAGACATTGGATGTAATTCCATATTTACCATAAACATTCCTTCATTTGGTGTGTCCGGATATGGTGTACCTGTACCAAATTTAACTCCAGCAATTATCTCAGTTTTACCAATTTTAACTCTTGCTGAACCATTTGCTTGAGGTATAACATTTGTTTCCATAGATAGTTCTCTAAACTCATTAAGTTTACGTCCATCTTCTCTGTAATTATTTTTTAATAATTCATTCAAATAATTTTTTTCTTTANTCATTTTTTTTCTCCATTAAAGCCTTTTTTTGTATTTCATAAANTTCTTTTGCTGATTCTAAAATCATATCAAATCCTTCATCAAATTCCTTAAGACTTAAATCTCCATCCATTTGGACTAAAGATATCTCACCTAAATTAGGTAATACTGCCATTGGCAAATCTGCTTGACCNTAATTGTCCTCAGGTTGGAATAAATCNAGTAAAACTGTATCTTCAGCTTTACCTGCAGCCACTGAACAAACTAGATCTCTCATTTCAATTCCTGCATCCGCACANGCNAATGATGCAGCATTAATTGCAGCAGTTCTTGTTCCNGCATTAGCATTTAGTATTACTACATCAATTTCAAACATTCTTGCAGGATATTTATGTAATAATAAACTTGCNTCTAATGATTCAGAAATTACTTTACTAATTTCTTTACTTCTTCTACTTGGNCCAGGTCTGCANCGNTCACTTGTAGAAAAAGGTAACATTGCGTAATTAACCTTNAGTATTGCNCGATCTGATTTTTCTTTATGTCTNGGATGAACTTCCATTGGNCCATAAACTGATGCAACTGCAACAGTTTCACCCATAGTGAATCTTGCAGATCCAACTGCTTTCTCNATAACACCAACTTCTGCAGTTATTTTTCTTAATTCGGCCGGTTTTCTACCGTCTAATCTTTTACCTTTAACCAATAATGGTTCTTTTGATTTTCCTGCCATATTATTTACTTAACATCTCCTTTATTTTTTCAGTCAATCCNGATGATTTTGCATCAGATTCAATTAATTTTACAGCTTCTTGCACTTTAAATATCTGTTCAATATCATCATTATGTACATAAACTTGACAATTTTGTCCAACAACTACGTTGGAGTTTGATTCTTCTTTTATCATATTTATCATACTTCCACTTTTACCAATTATTCGAGGTATTGAATTTCTTTTAATATTTATTATTTTACCTGGAACTAATTTTCTAAATGGTTTATTTTTTGTAGATATTTTAAAATTATCTCTATGTTTTCTTGTAATTTCTGCATATACTAAATCACCAACAGTCAGGAATTTATCCATTTTACCGGCTTCAATAAAAGATGTTGATGCATCTCTTAAATCCAATTCTACTATGCTTTTACCAATATTTACTTTCCAACCATAGTTGTTCATACTTATAACTTTTCCAATAATTTTATCTCCTATTTCAGGCGTATAATTATTGTTATTTGATATAACCTTAATTACATTATCTTTTATAGTTACAGTTCCAACCACTGTTGAAATTATGTTATCATCTATTCTTATACACATGCTAGATGGTATAAATTTTTCTCCTGTTGCCAAAACTTGACCAGGAACTACTTTTTCATTTTCTTTTACATTCATTTTCTCTTTCATTCTTCTATTATTGCTTCTCCATTTGTTAATTTATTAATTAAAGTATAAATATCCGTTTTTTGACCACCTGTGACTTCAATTTCAATTTTTAGATCACCATTACTCAGCCATTCTTCCTTGCTAAATTTATTCATCCTATTTCTTAATGCAGAGTATGTTGAACCGCTATATTTGGAAGGTATTGTTAGAGTAAGCTTGACCTTTTCAAATGAAATTGGTATTATTGTTCTTATTGATTTAATAACAGATTCAAGTTTTTTATCTATATTATCTGAGTAATCAATTCTAACTTTTGCTTGTTCCATTGCTAATTCAATTCTTTGTCTAGGGTGAGGGTTACCAGTCTTAGGATCAACAGATTCTCTTTGTATTTTTTCTATAATTTTATTTCGTTTATCGGTTGATAATTTTTGTCTTTGATCAGCAGTTAAATGTAATTCACCATTTTTAAGTATATTATCAATGGCATTGTCTTTTAAAATTAATTTAATTTTATCGTCTGACGCTTTAATTCCTTTGCTTGCACTTTCAAATATAGTTTCACTCTGTAATATATCCTTNAGATCAATATTTTTTCCTTCTCTGTATTTAATTGCATTATCTACATCTGATATAACTATTTCAAAATTTTCTCCACCTTTTTTCAATCTTGCGAGTGTAAAAGATACTTTTTCTTTATCGTATGTTCTATTTTGCATTTAATTTTTTAATACCGTTTTTTCCTGCTGCTACAATTTGTAATCTTGAATCTTTGTAATCTTTAGATAAAACTTTTTTATAAATTTCTTTAATTAAATCAATTCCTTGATCTAAAGTTAAATCTTTTTTCCAAGATTTTTCCAAAATCTTATTTGCTTCAACGGAATTTGAACCAATTGCTTTAGCATTATATTTAAAGTAAATTCCTGCAGGTTCTGTTGAGTATAATTCTGGTCCTGATTCAGTAATCCCTGCTATTAACATGCTAACTCCAAACGGTCTTATTCCTCCATATTGAGTAAAACTTTGACATATATCCGATATATATTTTACAAGTTCTTCAGGAGATATTTCTTCCCCGTAAGATATTTTATATTCTTGTGCTTTTAATCTAGCTTTTCTTAATAAAACTCTCGAATCCCCGATATATCCGGCAGATGTCATAATTAATTCGTCACTAATTTCTTCTATTTTTGAGATTGAATCTGATGCAAGTAAAGGATCTGTTCTATATGTATCTGCTGCTAATATGACACCATCTTTTGTTGTAATTCCAACAATCAAAGATCCAGCATCAATAGCTTTTTTTGCATATTCTACTTGTAAAATTCTCCCATCAGGACTAAATACTGTAATAGCCCTATCGTAACCCATTGTTTGATTCGGTACAAATTGCATTTTTCTTCTCTCTAATTATTATGGTATATATTATGTGTTTTTAAATGTTTCATTAAGCTAATTTTTTAATCATTCCACTAACTTTAATTATTTCAATTTTNGCTTTTATTTTGTTTAGTTTTTGAATTAANAATAACGACATTTTNGTTTCTTCAAGCATTTTCGAATTAGTTTTTATTATTCCNGATTTATCTTTTGAATTATACTTAATGAATTTTAAATTAGCNTTACTTATTCCCAATTCACCTAAATATTTTTTACATTCAAACATAATTTCTCTTTTTACAGCTTCTGATTTTACATCCTTTCNTGATATTATTTTAAATAANATATAACGAGGATTCTCTTTTAATGTCGGCAATAGTGGTTTCATAATAAGTTTAATTTTAAGATTAATTAAAGTTTTTTGTTGTTATTGGTATTCCCGTATAAATAATGGAATTTTNTTAAGTTTATTTCATAAAAAAGTGAGNTGTATCTACCACCCTTTGACTTAATCAGTATTTCTGTTTTATCCGTATTCAGAATGTCTTCTAACTTTTTAGAATTATTAAGCATTATTTTTTTATACCTAGTCTTATTTCCTTATTTTTTTTATAGTCTGCAGTCCATTTGGTTTTTAGACTCTTTCTACCTAAATTAAGAAAATTNTTCATTGCTTTACTATTGATAAAATATAATACTCTTCCATTATTTTTAATTAGCATTCTTCCTCTACCCTTAGGTAAATCTTTACCTGAAAATGAACAAGTAGGCATTATCTTCTACCTCCTCTACCTGAAGAAGCTTCTAGTTCTGTTTGTGTCAACATGATAANGTCTCCCACNCNAGTAGGACCATATACNTTTCTTCNTAAAACTTTTCCTGAATCTTTACCTTCTAATACTTTACATCNAACTACCGTTACAACTTGTTTTGTACCTTCTCTAGNAATTAATTCTGTTATTTCAGCAGCAACTGCTCTAGGTAATTTTCCACTTGCATCAAAATTAGATTCATTATCNGCCATTATTCAGTCTTTTCTTCTTTTGCTGGTTTTTCTTCAGCTTTTTCTTCTTTTGCTGGTTTTTCTTCAGCTTTTTCTTCTTTTGCTGGTTTTTCTTCAGCTTTT
>NZAU01000131.1 GCA_002686215.1 Candidatus Woesearchaeota archaeon | reverse complement strand
GATCCTAATAGTGGTACGTATCAAATTGAACAAGTGGTTCCTAATTTTATTAGGAACTTATTAGATGATACACAAGATCAATCTCAAGGAATATCAGCATTAAGTGGATTTATTCCTGGACGATCCACTGTGCCTGATTCAGTGGTTTTGGGTGGTGTTAAAAATGAATTATTTGGCACACAAAAAACCTCTGAATTTTCTGAGAAGGAGTCAAAAAGTTTAAACACTGAAACACCAACCATGCCTAGTGCATGTGCTCCCGTCAATACTGCTGGTGTTAATGACGCTATTGATCGATTAATTAAAGAGGTTGAGGAACTAAACACTGGTTTATTAGGTGATGACAGTTTTCTACAAACCTCTCAAGATTTTTTAAATGATGCTCAGAATGCCACTGTTGCAAGTGGTATAGAAATAGGTGGTGAAGATTATGATATATCAATTAATAGTGCTGCTCAAGATATATCACAAATCATTGCTGCCTTGATGAAGGAGATGCAAAAATGGGTGCTAAGAAAAGTTTCCTCTGCCGTTAATCTGGCAACAGGAAATATGCCTCTTAGCACCCGATATATNGTAAACGAAGTTAAAGATAAGGCTCTTTCAGCATTAGCATGTTTATTNTACAATGTATTATTGGGATTAGANGATCTTGTAGGAGAAATTTTAAGCACGATTATAGATAAAATNTTAAATGCTACTACTTGTTTAGTTGAAAATATTCTTGGNGGAATAATTGGAGAAGTTATTGGGGCATTAACGGGACTTATTGATTCTATTTTAGGCCCTATAAGTGACTTAGTAGGTAGTGTTATTGATTTTACCACTGAACTTTTAGATTTTGTAATTAGTATACTTGACTTAGTAAAATGTCCCGTTGAAAATATATGCCCTTCTACTGATAAATGGGATTTTCTTGATGGATCAAGTGCTCCTAGAGAGACAATAGATTTTGAAAACGTATTTAATCAGGCAAAGTCAGTAGCAGAAACGGCAGCAAATACTGTCGGTAATGTTACTGCAACGTTTGATGAACTTACTGACGGATATACCTTTACCAATGATGATGGTTCAATTTTTGATCCACTTNCTGATATTAACGCTGGAACAATTTGGCAAAATGTAGTCGATGGATCCTGCAGTACAGGTGCTGTAGACTGNGGCCCTCCAACTGTTAATTTTTGGGGTGGTGACGGAGANGGTGGTTCTGGTAATGCGGTTATAAATGCTGTTGGAGAAATTATTGGTGTTGACATTGTAAGTCCTGGAAATTATTCTTCAGAACCTTTTATAGAATTTGAAGATCCCTGTGGAATAGGACAAGGTGCAACTGGTGAAGTAGTCATAGGCCCTGTCACCACCACTTCTAATCCAAATAATGATAGCGACACTGCAGATGGAGCAGATGGTGGTGTTGNNGGNGATGGAGNAGNTACTGGTGTTGCCGGAGATGGAGTGGATGGTGGTACTGCTGGAGANGGGGTAGATACTGGTGTTGATGGAACAACTGGAGAAGGTACTACTACTGATATAACATATGATATTACTGATGTTCAAGGTAGTATTACTATATTGTCTAGTTTAAAAGATGTTATCACAGTAACAAGATACAATGAGGGNGTAACTGGAACAGAAGGACACCCTGTAGGAAGTATAGGATATTACATTGATATTAAGAATCTTGGTGATCCTGTTTTAACTTTTGATATGGTAGANAAAACTACAAGAGCNAGTAGTTTNATTGCATCTGATAATTCAATTGCAATATCANAGGGATATCCACAACAGGAAAGTGATACGAGATTCAAAATTGCCTTTGATATGACTAATAGTTTAGGAAGCGGACGACAGGCAACATTTGCGAGAGGATTTAATATCACTGTCACTGGAAACGGTATCGTTGATGTGGTTATTACCGATCCAGGTTATGGATATGAGAATATTCCCTGCGGAAATAAGGGAGGTGCTGGAAGAGTATGGGCTGATAGATGTCAAACAACAGTTCGCAGAGCAAATTATTCGTGGGACATTCCTTATAGTACGGGACGAACTATAACAGTTTATTATGGTGATGAAGTTTCCCTTCCAGGTGAAGACACCATTGTCATTGATAAAGACTTTACTGAAGATAAAATACCAGGATGTATTATTACTGGTACTAATCCCGAACTTAAAAATATGATATCCTTTGATTATAAAACTGGAAAGGTATATGAGGTTGGTGTCAGACATCAATTTGATTTTGAAACTGATGCTCAGAAAGCATTTGCTGAAGGATATACCGAACAAGATATTAGATTCTTTTTGGAAAATAAGTTTTTCCTCAGAATTGATCAAGAGATGAGAGATAAACTTTTGGATCCAGAATGGGGTAAAATACCTGAGTTCAGCGTTACCTTTACTGCTCCAGAATGTCCTAATGATTGTCCACCCAACAATGGAAGTGATGTTGTAAGTACATTAGGTAATGTTGTAGTCAAAAATGGTGGTTTTGGATATGGCGATGGAGATACTATTTCTATTGATGGAGCAGAGGGTGATTTAATAATACAAAACGGAAGAATCACAGGTGTTAACATAACTAATCCAGGTATTGGTTTTACAACACTTCCATCTATCAGAATAAATACTGGAACAGGATTTAATGCAGATTTGAAACCAGTTTTAAGATTCTTCAATCCAAATGATAGTGGGTTTGCTGTTCCATTCGGCACACCAACACTTAGAGTTATAGATTGTGTAGGTAAGGTATAATGGCAGAAAAAACATGTCCTGATTATAATAGATTCGGTAACACCACTGGTGAATTAGTTCTAGATACTGTTGATAAAAGGAATAATAAGATGGCGATTATGATTCGCCGTATTTTTCCTTCAACTTTTAAAAGAGCACATTATATCGGACTTCAAATGGATGGTGCTCTTGATGGTGCTGTCAATGTTTCTGCACCGTCCGTATTTAATGTTAGATGTGGTGAAAAACCTGTTGATGGTGTATCTGCTATTACATACGCTGAGAATGGTGATATCATCTTATTTGCCCCAAGAGGAAGAATAAGAATAATGGCAAGAGACATTGATCTTATCGCTGAGGGTAATGGAACAACCACTGGTTTTGTGAACATACACTCTAATAGTGTAATTGACATGAAAACTAGTGAAATGAAAGTGAATGCAGATGATAGAATTGGTTTGGCAGCAGAAACAAAAATCAATTTAAACTCTACTGGTGAAGTTAAAGTATCTTCTGGAAACTTAAAGATCGTTGAAGCACCTGATGTATCACCGCTTACATCTCCCCTAGGAAGTGGTGCTAATTCAATTGTACAGTTTGGTGAAGGACTTGCAAAACTAATCGAAAGTTTACTTACTTAAAAAATGGAAGTATCAGATATTCATGTTGGTAAACAACTACAAGTTGATTACTCTCCTCAGGGTGTAGTTCCCATACCAAACACTGCTTTCTTAACAGGTGCTGCAGCAATTCCTGGCACTGGGTTCTTTAACGGTGCTGTACAAATAGGAAGTCCTGTACTTTTTCCTATTCATACTGCTGCTTTGATGGTATCGAGGCCTGATCCAGTATCTAATCCATTAGCGTTTAAGGCACCCTCCATCTTTCATGTTAGAGGACTTGCTCCTGGTGTAGTTAATCCTTTAGATGTCATACTTGGTGATCCTTTAGGCCCTGTGGGTATCACAATGTCAACCTCTGTTGTATTGGAAATTAATTTAGTATCAAAAACAACAGAATCTCCTTTAGAGATTGATTTAATTGCTTTGATGAAGAAAATTGGCGTCAAAGTAGATACNGGTGCAAAGACTGAATCTGGAGCAAAANCTTTTGCTGGTGCAGAGGCTAGGGCAGGAGCAAAATCACATGCTGGAGTTACCATTACTTCTGGTTCTAACATAACTGCTGCAAATGTAACTGGATTAACTGTAANNGATANNGGTGGTAATGTTCTTTCTGCTAAGAAAAACTTTGATATTCCTCATCCAAATAAAGAAGGATGGCGATTAAGACATGCTTGTGTAGAAGGGCCTGAAGCAGCGGTTTATATTCGTGGAAGGTTAAAGAATAATAATGTCATTGAATTGCCAGAGTACTGGAAAGGATTGATAGATTATGATACAATATCTGTAAATCTTACTCCATTTGGTGGGAAAGATGATTTATATGTTAAAGACATACTGGACGATAGAATCATAGTTGCAGGTAATCANTTANNNAATGTNAACTGTTTTTATCAAGTATGGGCTGATAGATTNGGTGAGTTTGTTGTTGAATATGAGGGACAATCNCCTGCAGATTACCCCGTTGATCAATCAGATCACTCTATTGCTGGATATCACTATGATGTGAGGAATTAAAAAATGTTATCAACCGAAATAGTAGAAAGATTACAGGAAGACTTTAATTTTAAGCAGCAAAACGTTGACACACTTTTGACAGAGATTGTTGTAATTGATGATAGTAAAAATATTTACGATGAAGGTGTTTCAAAAATTGAAAATGATATNTTAGATGGTATCATTCATGTAAATGAAGGACTTGAATTACTTGCTGATGCATATCAAGATCGTATTGATTCTGGATGTAGGAGTGATTTGTTCTGGAGACAAGTTGCACATACTACTGATCCCGGAAATGGAACAGATACATTTACCTTAGAATGCACAAAATTAGATCCCGTTGAATATGAACCAGCAGGTTTAGGTACAGACTCTATTGTTGTAAAATTTGTTGGATCAACTGGAGTTACAACTTTTTATCCTATCAACAGTAACTTCTCGGAAGAGTCGGTAGGATTTGTAAGTTTTGTTAATAATCAATACTTTGGGTTTGAATTAGAGAATAGATATGCAATGAAATTTTATTCTCAACCATACGATAAAGACATTGGTAATACTTTGGTTGGGGAATTCATCGGTACATGTGGGTTAGGTAATACAGTTGTAACTGTCATGCAACCAGTAGGAACTGGAATGACGTTTGGTGTTGGACAAATTATTGTAAGCACTGGTGTTACTGCAGTTTTTAGTGGTAACGCAAAAATTGTAGGAGTAGGTACAACAGTTGTAGATTTAAGATCTGTGCCAAATGTTGGTTTTGGTAGTACAAGTTCTGATGCTACTGTCAATATCTTGACAATGGATTCAGTTTGCGGAGCAGCTGTCAGTGCAAGAGATGAAGCACAATTTAGAGTTTTGAGTGATCCAGACGAATTTTCTTCAAATGATAGGAGGAGATATGATATTCCTTTTAATCAAGATCCATTTACTAATGAGACAATATCTGTAGCATTTAGAGAATCTGATAGAAGTCAACTTGGATTGGGTATCTCTATGTTCATCAGTAAAGATGGTGCTCCAANTGCAACACAAACTTGGGATCAATATAAAAAAAATGTCCCNGAGGAAGTTGGTGGGATTAAGATAGAAGAATATGCTCCAGAACCTCAAGTTGGAGGAGGTAAAGAAGTTTATAGAGTTGGATTTAATCAACAACCAATTGATGCATTGGGAAATCCTGCAGAAGAGGGTGATACAAGACTTGTGGATAGTTTAACTCCCACTCAACCTTTGTATGAAGATACACCATCATGTTCCTCAGCAATCGCTGATGCCTTAACAGCTGCAATTGCTGAGGCAGCTTCTAGAAAATCTAGTTTTGACAATGATAGTGGATATTATAATACACTCACGGATGCTAATAGAGCACTTAGAGATCAGAGAAATCAGTTACAACTTGGACTTCACGGTATTAGAAAAATGATGGGAACTTTGAATGATGAATTAGATGTGTTGTCAGACGCTCAAGATATTATTGGAATAACTACAGTATCTGATATCCTACAATGATTGAACCAAACTTTGAATTTCTGCACGGCAGAACAACTAAAAAAGAAATTATTATTCCAGAATCGTGGGAGGAGGACATTGATATGGACTCTATCACCATTCACCTGACACAGGTTGGGGCGAATCAAGATCTTCGTGTCAAGCGTCGTCAGGGCAGGGAGATCACCCTGGATACCAATGGGTTGCCAGTGGACTGTTACTACATGATTATCGGTGAGTTGCTTGACAAGGATGCCTGATCACCCTATAATAAGTGGGTAATCAAGGGAACACCTAATGCAAGACGAGTATCTCACCCGAGTCGTCATCGATCCTTCTACCCGCAACTTTTATCTTTACTCCAANGAAGGTGATGAGAAGGTTGTGGATTGCACGACAA
>NZAU01000130.1 GCA_002686215.1 Candidatus Woesearchaeota archaeon | reverse complement strand
AAGTTTTTCGGTGGCAGTCATCCTCCTCCGTGTGTATGCACATATTATAAAACCCGTCAAGCGTAAACCTGACGGGTGTGTGCCACTTATTAAACTGTCTCTTATCACTTAAAAAATGCCACTATGTTAGTTCTAAATCCATCTTCTTTAGATGAAAGAATTTTCTTTGGCCGATGCAATCTTTTTGCCTCATACAGAACAAATCTGTTAAATTTGTATCCTATGGTTATAATATCTTTTTTATTAAAAAAATTATTAAATTTATTGCATGATAATTTGTATAAAATTCTTGTTATAAAATTTTTATATCCACTTTTTAAAAAAAGTTTTCTAACTCCTCTAAATTCTTTTACTTTATTGAGATAATCTGTTTCCCAGTAATAATTGTAAAGTTCTGTGCCACTGTTGCGATCAATTTCTAGACTCAAATATAAAACAGCAGCATATTTATATTCTTCATCATAATGAGTCCATCCTATATGTGTGTCTTTACTACTTATTTTATGACAATTTATCTGATCTAAAGATAAAGTTTTATCTTGAGTTATAGAAATTGCGGTATTTAAAATTTTATTTTTAATCTCTTCTGGAATTTCATAACATCTTTCTCCAGGCCAAGAAAAACTATTATCAGAATACCAATTTCTTTTCTTGTCTTTGAGGTATCTTTTCAATTCAAAAGGTTCACTTAAAAAATCATCTTTAACAAAAATCATTCTATTAACTTAACGAGTAACGTATACAAACAATACCAGAACCACCTTGGCCTTCAACCTGATCTGTTGACGGATTACACTTTCCACCACCTCCGCCACCAGAATTAGCTACACCATCACCACCATTCCCTGGTTGTGGATCAGTGGCTGGAGCGCATCCACTTTTGCCGCCATTGTGTCTTCCACTTCTTCCTCCTCCACCTGCTCCTCCAGCTCCTGGGGTTCCGTCTGACACATTAATATATCCATCATTACCACATCCACCTCCACCGCCTCCAGCAAAGTAAGAACTAAGAGGGGCTAATGCAGGCACACCTATGAGAGGTGCTGCAAATTGAGGATATTGTCTACCATCCCCACCGTCTTGACATTTGTTCCTTTGCCAACCTTCGTTCGTTGGTTCAGGCGTTCTAGCTTCTCCTACTGCACCTGCACCGCCGCCACCTCCGGAAGAGGTATTCAGAGTATTTCCAGCATTATTTCCATATTGATTATATGGAGAGGGAACACCAGGTTGAGCTTGTCCTGGTTGTTTTTTATTGTCGTAAGGACTGTTAAGTCCCCATCCTGTAGGTGTGCCAGGACTAGTTCCAGAACTTCCTCCAGCGCCCGTTTCACTTCCGGTTCCGTACTCTTGATTATATGCTCCTCCTCCGCCAAGAGAAGTCATTGTAAAATCTGGATGAGTAAGAACTGAATTGCCACCATTGGTTCCTGGAGTTGGAACGGTGGGATCGCTGCGTACACCACCCCCTCCAACTGTAACGGTGATACTAGTAAATGTAACGGGTAAACCAGGATGATATACTAAACCACCAGCACCAGCACCACCATTACTTGTACCACCACCGCCACCGGCCACAGAGAGAATTTCCAAAGTTTTAGTAGCTACCGCCGGATCAGCCTCGGCGCTTGCAACAAAAGTAGTTCCTACTGTTCTTGATCTGTTATAAACGTTCTCAGCCGGAAAGGTTTTTTGATCTGGGCCAAGTGTTAAAACATTTTCAAGTGCTGAAGTTGAAGTAAAGGTATGATATCTATATCCATTTCCGGGAGTCGCTATTGTTCCACCCGAAAGTTCAACCGAAGCCGGTACAGCAGATGTGACATTACCAGATATTTTACTGGTTGAAGCGTTACTTGTCAGTTTGTTGACACCCATTTCCTTCTCCTTTTATCAATCAATAATTGATTCGTAAGAACAAATAACATCCAAATAATTTGCATTGCTTGCTTGTGCAGAGATTGAACGGCCTTCTTCTAAGTAAATAGCTGCCGCTCTATCAAGAACAACCAGAGTCGATTCTGAAGAAACTCCAACATTTTTTGAAATACTGTAGGAAACACCAAGGCCAGCCGCGGCATCATGATATTTAATTGTTACTTTTCCTGTTGCAGCATCGCTATCATTTGCAACAATTATGGAATTAATTTTATAAACTTCATTACTACTAGCAGGATTAGATACAAGGAGTGTGGGATTCGTGCTACTAAGACTCAAAAAGGTTGTAATCCCTGTGATCGTTGTTACACCTACAATGTTTGGGGCTGACATGATTGTACCTCGTTATGTTTTTATTTATATATATCTCAATATTTGAATGGTAATGGATCGGTAATCAATTTTATTGCATATGCTTTAGATGAAGTGACAAGATTTACCAGATTAGATCCGTCTCCAGCAAAACTATTTGCAGTTATAGTACCTGAAACATTTATATTTCCAGCTCCAGAAATTGTTTTTTCTGATGGAATTGTTATTCCATTAAGGATTTCTGGAGCACCATTATCAGATTTATTTGTGATGAAATCGACTTTTAATTCTGGCATTTTTTATCCTGATATGTAAGAAAGTGCTATTGATCTTGATGAAGTTATAATTTCAACTCCTGTTATTCCATCTCCATTTCCAACAAGCGTTGTTGCAGTGCAAACACCAGTAAGATTTATGTTGCCTGAACCAGTTATTGTTGTTCCACTCGCCATGGAAATACCTTGAGAAAAATTCACCGCATAAGGTGAATCATTTCCTTGAATTGAATCAACTTGTATTTTGGATTGGGACATTTTTTTAAGTAATGTATGTTAAAGCAACCATTTTGGAGTGTGACACCGAATCAGTTCTTGTTAAATTAAGTCCATTTCCAACAAATGATGTTGCGGTGACAATACCAGTAAGATTTATACCGCCAGCACCAGATATTGACGTATTACTTGCGAAGGTTAACCCTTCAGAGAATTCTACTGCACCATCATCATCCTTATTAGTAATTTGATTTACTCTTAAAACTGACATGTTAAACTCCTTATAAAATCACGTAGGATACCCCTGAACCAACTGTAACAGTTCCAACTCCACTAACAGCAACAGGGCCTACATGAAAATAATTATGTCCAGTATTGGTTAAATCTATTGGAGAGGTTATTGTTTTTACATTAGAAAAGATACTGGCTGTTAAAATGCCAACACTAGTTTCATCAGTAAGTTCAACTTCCGTAAGTTGTCCAGACGTAGAATTAAATACTATAGGGATTCTTTCAGCCATAGAATTATAGAAATTTCTGTTTTATTTATGCAGGAACATTTATAGTGCTACCATTTCTTGCTGTTATTTGCAATTTTGTTCCAGCAACGTTGACAGTATGTGCAGTTCCCCCACTATCCGCTCTCCTTCCAATAGTGATAGATTTGTTAATTGTAACAACAGAAGTGGTTAAACCAACGTTAGTAACAGCAGCACCTACAAAGTTTATGTGAGAGACTCCTGTGCCAACAAAAGCACTGAAACTGTCGGAGGAAATACCGAGAGCACTACCGCCACCACCACCGGATACTAAAACTTCAACAGCGTTAGAACCAAGATCTCTTACACTAGCACCAGATCCAACAAAGTTGACTATGGTTGCGCCATAAGCGACAAGTGTTCCACCAGATTGAATACCAACGCCACCACCAGTGAGTTGAGAACCATCACCACTAAAACTAGTTGCTGTTACAACACCAGTAGCATGAATACCATAGTCAGCAATGGTAACTGCCGATCCAACAGATGCACCCCTTGTACTAAGAATACCAGTCGAAGGATTGAATTGAAATTTTGATGTTGCTAATGTTGCTGTAGCAGAAGTTCCACTTACAAAAACAGGAAAAAACGTACCATCTGTTGAGGTATCGTCTGTTGATTGAATATCTGTTAATGTCAGATTAATTGCAGGGCCAAGAGAAATTCCAGAAAATGACAGTCCTGCTTGTGGTGCTGTTGTAAATACAATATTTGATCCAGAAACACTATAATCATCTGATGCATCTTGAACAACACCGCCAAGATTAATAATCAGTGACTGTGCATTGGCTGGTGTTATTGCAGTAGCATCTGATGTAAGTGCAAAAGTTGTTGTGGAATTATTAAAAGACGATGAAATGTCATCAAGTACTTTGATTTGACTTGTACTTGATGGACTATAACTCTTCCATACAACACCAGTCCACTCATAGTAAAAACCAGAGGTTGTGTCAAGAAATATTTGTCCGACTGATGGGGAATTTGGAAAATTTAAGGCCACAACTTTATACTATACCTTTTACTTATTTATATCAATAATAAAAAAAGGAGGTTTCATACCTCCTTTGTAAATCATCCAGGATCTTCTGAGTAATCTGGTGTCTGAAGAATCCATCCAGTTGTATTATCTGCTTGATATGCTGATTCGTCCCAAGTGTAATAAGAATCTGCTGCTTCTTGTTCAGAAGTCAAAGTTGGTTTGGTAAGTGGTGCTACCCAATTAGCAATTCCACTATCTAATGTCCAAGAAGCAAAAGGTTGAGGAGGAACAAATGCATCCAAACTTGCATTGTATGAGTAACCAATACCTGCATATCGAACTCTTATATTGTGATTATATGAGGTTTGCTTCCAGGTGGTGTCTGCTCCCAGAAGTTTCTGGCAGTAAGCAACACCGATGCTTTCATTTTCTACTCCATTAGAGTCAGATGTGTCATCGTTGTTCACAACAATGACTTGTACCACCACATTGTTTTCATCTAATTGTGCAAAATGAGCCATCGTTTCCTATATGAATGTTTACTAACTCTAAGTATTTAGCAGATGATGTCATTCTTTTGGTTTATCTTGCATTGGCACCCCCACCATATAAGTCGATTGTTGGTGCTTCTGCCCAGGCTGCGTACATGTAGGTGTCACTAGCATTAATACTGCCATCGGTTGTACGTGCTTTAAATCCATTTGAAAGAAAATCACAGTATCCACTTGCACCTGTAGATACATCTTCTTGAGCAAATTGATTTGGACTTAATGTGCGGAACGTGTTATTAAACTTGTCCCTTTCATTATCTAAAGCATACCAACTACCAGTGGCACCACTACGTTTCACCCATAAGACTGCGGGACGAAAACCTAATTCTACAAAAGTTCCATCTGCATTATTATTACCTTTATAGGAGCCAAATTTCTGTAGTCCAGGCACGCTGTGCCACGAATAGAAGACGTATGTTTCATNAGACATCCACCAATNTGGATCACCAACAACNAANCCACNNATGGTTCCATCACTATTNAANGTGTGAGCATATGNTGCATTAGNAAGTTTGGCACGATTGCCATTAAGAATAAAAGNTTCAGTTGAAGAAAGATCTTTGTGGAATGTTAACCAATCATCTGTTGTTGTNGTTACTTTAGTAATGACAAACTCAGGTGCTTGTGTAAGTCCTGTAGATATACTCTTTGCACCACTTAATGACGCAGTATCCCATGTTATTATACTAAATCCTTGCTTTGTTCCAACAGATGCACCAGTAGGAGATATATCTCCACCTGTTAATCCTGCCGCAGCAGCACTAGCATAACCTACATCATCTACATTAAAGGTGTTTTTGTTTCCACCAGCCTTCCAAGACCATGCCACATAATACCTACCACTGACGTTGCCACCAGAACTTGTGCCACCTCTAAGCACAATACCCCGTTCATCCACACTACTTACATATGGATAAGAGGGTGATGATTGAACATCATTGCCATCAGATGATAAATGTTTTGTTATTCCAGTTACAGTGTCAGAAAGAATATGACTTCTAGTATTACCTCTTTCTTTAAACCATGTAAAATCTGGTTGGTGATTTAATGGCAATCTTTTATATTCCACACTGTCGCCACTGTAAGTTGATACTCCAACATACTGATCAGGACGTGGAACCACCTTATTTGGACGTGCAGATGCAGAGTTCATTGGCAAATAACCCTGGGGTGGTGCATATTTGAATGGTTTTTGACCAAAGTTTGCTTTTGCTGTGGCAGATCTAATCATTATTACTGGATAGAGCTCTCCGTCTGGCATAGCGCCTACACCACTAATAGATTGCATCCCTCCAGTTCCAGTCACTGGATTATCTCCCGAAACATAACTACCGTTTACGCTTACCCAAGCCTTTCTATTTTTACTATCAATTGCAACGCCAACTGTATCACCAGCTCCATATGCACTCTGATATGAATATGTTGATCCGTCATGATATACTAACCCATTCTTATGAGTCATATATGCATTAGCATCATATGGATAATTGGTTGCATCAATTCCATTTCTATTATTTCCAACATAAACTCCTACTGCCATAGTTGTGGTTAAAGCTGTTACAGAAACTTCAAAATAATGTTTTCCATCAACCGATGTTTGAGTCCCAAAAATAGTATCATAGTTACCGCCACTATCAGTCACGGTTAAGTTTCCGTCTGATACTTCAACACTAATATTATCAAGCGGGTTCCAAGTACAATAAT
>NZAU01000129.1 GCA_002686215.1 Candidatus Woesearchaeota archaeon | reverse complement strand
AACACGAGCTCAGCGCAGAAGCTGCACTCGCACGCATGGAGGTTTGATGATGAAGCTGCGCGACAACTGCAGCCTGGTTTGGGCCACCCCAGACGCAGAGAAGCTCATCATCAAGATGGCAAGGGTCAGCGCACCGCAGAATGAAAACAACCTCGAGACTGGGCCGCGCCTCCTTAAGTATTTGATCCGGCATAAACACTGGTCCCCATTTGAGATGGGGAACATGTGCGTCGAGATTCACACTCAGAGGGATATCAGCGCCCAGCTCACGAGGCATAGATCCTTCACATTTCAGGAGTGGTCACAACGCTATGCGGAGACTCCTAAAGGTGTTCTTCCGAAGTACAGGCGCCAGGACAGCCGCAATCGTCAAAACTCAATTGATGATCTGACTGAAGAGCAGCAGGACCTGCTCGAGGAGTTGACCTACAAGCACATTCAAGAGGGTCATGAGCTGTACAAGACCATGCTCGGTATGGGTGTGGCTAAGGAAACAGCAAGACGCCACCTTCCGATGTGCAGCCCAACTCGTCTGTACATGAACGGAACGATCCGCTCTTGGATTCATTACCTCGAGCTTCGTACTGATCCCAGTACTCAGTACGAGCATCGCACGATTGCCAACCAGGCAAAGATCATCTTCCAACATCAATTCCCCATCATCTCTGAAGCACTTTGGTATGAAGCCTGAGCATTTGCGTGATCTCACTACTTGTGAGAAGTGCGGGCGCACCGCCAAGGTGATTGAAAGCAGGCGCGTCGACATGTCCAACTCGAGGCGTCGACGGTTCGAATGTACGAGCTGCGGCCACAGGTCAACTCGGTATGAAGTGTCAGCTGCTTTCTACAATCAATCTATTGAGAACGAACGTGTCCTCCACCAGTTAAAACTATATATAGATAAGAAGTCTGGAGTTANAAACAAACACATCANAGATTGCAACACCTGTGAATACAATGATGGAAACAAGTGCAATCTGGAAGTACCTGAGTTCGCTACAGAGGAAGCAACCAATTGCACGTACTATCAGATTAAGAAGTGGAGAACGTCCCCTGGGAAACAAAGTTCATCGGCGGCAGCATAGTTCTGCTGCTGGTTGTNATCTGCTGGTTCATCTANTACATNATTAANAACGACGGAATTTAACCAAACCCTGACATTCGTGCTAACTTGAATTATCTTCCGGTTCAAACAATCGTGAGATGCCCTGTCAATGGAAGCAGGTTAGGGAGCGTCAACGCATAAGCGGCTCCCATTCCAAAATAGTTTCGCTTTAGGCGATTTACTTTCGTTTTNGNCCCCCCTATGGATAAGGAGAAGCTGAGAGTAGAGATTCTCGAAAGTATTTATGAAGACTATGCCGATCGTGAGGAGTTGCCACACTACGGATTGATCCCTGACTGGTATCTGAGGTACAAAGATCTCAGTAAACTGGTCATTGAGTANTTCAGCATGCCGTGACCAGGTATGTCTTAATTACCAATCCTGCCACTGACTGGAACTGTCACGTCAATATCAAAAGGTTTTGGTTTGATAGGAGACAGATATAGAAGAGCGCGTCCAATTTGAGTCATCGGACTGGTTGTACTGCTATATCCTCCTTGTTTAATTCTATCTAAATCGTAGCCTTGGTCTGGCAGCCTTTGTGAAGCATCCCTTCTAAAATTTCTTTGTGCAGCTGCTGGATTATAAATGGCCTCGAGCTGATTGAATGCTTTCAAGGGTTGAAATCTTCCAGAGACAAGATCAGGATCTTCAGCCTCATTCTCCATGTCATAAGTGTCTGTCATGCGTAATCTATTTCCTGTCAGGTCAACATCAGCCATAAAACGTCCCAGAGTATTGGTCACACTTTTATCTTTACCACCATAGGGATTTACAGGTCCGGATCTTGGTTGGATAGGACCTTGATACGGTGCTCCAGGTAAAAATCCTTCGAACTCGTTCCCTTGTTCATCAAATCCTTTTATCATTTCACCACGTGCGTAGGGTCTGTTTTGCTCAGATACCGCACTTCTTAAGTCACTAAGGGTGCTTGGATCTAATTCCAGATTGCTNCCGCCATACCTTGTTGCATAGCGTGCAAAAAGATTGGCACGATCAGGCAAGGCATTGAAAATGTTGCCGATAAATTTATCCAATGCCTGGCCAGCCATTCTAGGCTCGATCATTATCTTCTCAAATAGATTTTTTTATTCTATTTGAACTTAATAATGTTTAAGCCACTTCGGGACCTCGGTAATAAAAGAACTTACTGTCATCTCGTTCTTTAGCTGCAATCTCTGCGCCAGCAAGCTTTGAAAGGCTCTCCATAACCTGGAGGGTCTCTTCAACTGTGGCGCCTTCAGGCAAGCGGCTGTGAACCTCGTTGAAAATAGGGAACCACTTGTCAGAAAGCTCTTTGATTTCTTCCAGGGTGATGGGCTTNCCGCGTTTCATTCAGCTGCAGTCAATTGTCTTGCAAGCCATNATACGCCCCTCCTTGACGTCCTGCATCACAGCNAGGACATATTTATTTTTNTCNCGNTGCTGCCGCTTTTTCTTGGCGGTTGCGTACTGAAGAAAAGCTAAGTTCATGATAATAAGTAGCGGTTGTTACAACAATCATAACGTTGGGATGTGCGTAGGAGAATAGGTATAAGACTCAGACTTTCTATGAAGTACAACATCTGGAACGCTATTGCCTACGAGGTGACAGTGATGCTGATCAACTTCGATGCACGCTGGATGAACAACAAGATTGTGAACATGATCNGAGCTCACAGCTTTGTCGANTGGTGNGANTGGAAGACTGAGCANACCATGGAAGANGTNGACGCCCAGATCGAAGCNCTGCACATGNTGTGGGACAGGGANGANGACGACTGGCGTGATGTGATCATCGAAGAAGATGAGGAAACAGGNGCAATCTTNGGCTACACCTNCGAAATCAAATCAGATTTTGATAAAACTGAGGATGANTAAATTAAACTATGTGNGATGAATCTTCACACNTACGCAATCAGAACAATGAAAGAGGACGGCTGCTTAGTNGAAAANCGCTTTCAAGCTATCGTTGAAACTCTNGAGACTGCGTATCGATGTCTTGAAGATTTNATGGANGATCCACTGTTCCTGGACACGATCCANGGTGAGCAAGAAC
Organism: Candidatus Woesearchaeota archaeon; assembly: GCA_002686215.1. The sequence goes on along the minus strand of NZAU01000129.1, from coordinate 6,236 downwards.
TAGCACTAGATCANGCNCTTGAGCTGATNGACGGTATCAAATACAACTTTGAGCCAGANTTCANACTTCCTCACGTTGCTGNNANCGACCGTTTCGGCAATGCCGATGTATCATGAGGGGGTAATCCGCACNAGTTCAATGGGTCTCTTTACTCCCAAAGACCAGTTGCGTGACATGCAGCAACANTACGCTGCACAGTCGCTGCTNGGTGGCANNCGACGCCCTGATCAACAGTCCATGCTCCTNNAGAGTGTGGCCGCNAGTCTCCTCCTCGGNTCNCCTGTNACTNTNGTCGANNACGANCTGCTNGGNGATGATCTTCTCAGCGACGATCTTACGTTCTNACTCTTAACCATTTTTCCGGTTACNNGTCCGCAGCCATTGTTACCGTTAGGAGTGCAAACTCCAGTGGTAGCAATGGTTTTTTCAATGGAAACTTGGTTGCAGTGTGTAAGAGTATTCACCGCATAATTAGATACGCGAACGAGATATCTGCAATGAAAGCAGCAGGCGAAACGACGCATGGCGTCACCTTGGCATGGGCCGTCCTAAGCCAAAACCAGACCACCGGCAAGTCCGAGGTCGTGAAGATCACAGGCCATGAAGAGGCCGATGCATANGTCCAAAACAACCCCGATCTGTACTACAAGTCTGGCCCGTTCGTNGTCTGAGGCTTAAGACTGTCTTNCNGNTTGGGTCAACTTAGATTGCTAATTTACAGGTGCTGAAAAAACCTGATGAATTCTCCTGCAATCTCGTCCTGGGTGGTGCTTGTGTACCACGTAGATCANGACGCACACGCAGCTCATTTTCCCAGCTTCNATAANGCTGAAGACTTNGCNAATGANGTGAGNGTNGCCAGTAATCTNTGCGTNAGTGAACCGCTGCCTATCACTGCTACAAACGATCTTAGGCTAGCAATCTAAAAGCAAATTTCATATTAATAAGAGCATGCTATCTTATGTGTAGCATGTTTTTTTATGCCGTGGCAGTAGTTCTTAGCGTATCTGTTCCAGAGGCTCTACATACCAGGTGGAAAGAGTCTGAAGTAAGCATCAGTCCCTCTGCATTGTTTCAAACTGCTCTTGAGACTGAGCTCGATAAAACCAATCGGCACCTGGTTTATTGGAGCACTCGTGCATTGAACGCCGAAAAGAAGCTAAAGATGATTGAGAACCTCATCAAAGCAAAGGATAAAGATGTGAAAAAATTCTTACTATTCGAAAATGAGTCTTGATAAATGCGTAAACCAACCTTTGGAGTACAGGCTGCCTATCTCAAAAAACTAAAAGAAGACACTTACATCCCCTGTGTGACCTGGGACTCAGCTTTGAAAGCAGCAGAGTCTGAGATGAAAAGGCAAGAAGAAGATATGAGTATCTGGAAAATACCACTTGACGGAGAGCCTATGCTTTGGTCACGTGTTGAACATAATCATATTCACGACGTAGAATAAATACAATCTGGGATGAGTCAATGCCTGATGTAGACAGCATTCAGCGTTATTTTCCGCTGATCCAAAGCAACGCCGAAAAGTTATTCATCGCCTCCACGCTTGATGCTTTGCGCGACAAAGGATATGTACCTAGTGACATGACGCAGGCTGCTTTTATCAAGCTGTGCTTCTCCAGGGGATTCAATGACTATCTGAAGGAGCTTGCATTTGATGACTGAACTGCGGACAGTCTTTACTAAAGACGAACTCGAAGCAATCTATGAAATAGTTGAGATGCGAAAGCTTTCTCTTGCATTCAACAACTGCTATGGAAAAGATTATGACATGCTTGGTTCTATTATGAAGAAGATAGAAGTCTCAATTAGAAACAATGATGCATGAAAATCCCAAGGTAACAATCTTACTGGGTAAAACAGTAGGCGCCGTTGGCGAGTCTTGTCCGACTGCGACTACTGACATCAAAGAGAACATCAAGAATCGAGACTGGACTATCAAAAACTTTGGGTACGGTCCACTCAATCCTGATGCACCAGACCCTGGCTTCTGGGAAGAAAAGGCTGAGCTCTGGAAGAGTGATGTTGACACAGTAAAGACCGCACGCTGTGGCAACTGTGCCGCCTTCGATCAAACAAAGAAGATCGTTGACTGCATGATCGAGGGGATCAACGAAACAAAAGCTGCTGATCCCTACGACGTTCAGGACTTAGCCAACCTCGGCTACTGCCAACTGTTCAAATTTAAATGCGCAGCAGCACGTACATGCGATGCATGGCTGCACGGTGGTCCGATCGTCGACTGCGATTAATCTCGTTGGCGCCAGTCAGCTGGCTTGTCGTCATGAAACCATTCCACGATCTGGTCGACGCTGTCGAATCCAGACTTGTGTTGCTGTGGGTCAGGGTCACCAAGATCCATTTGATTCAAGAAGTCGTCGAGAGATCCTTCTTTCATCTCAGGATTGTTGGCAACACGACGTGCCTTGCGGAGCATCTCTCCTGCCGATCGATTTGCTTTAGCTAATTTGTCCGCCCAAATCATATCTTCAAGCTGAACTTCTTGACGGTCTGATATTCGCTTGCAAATGTATTCCAAACGCAAGCGATACTTTGAAGACAGCATACTGATATCTACACCTTCTTTACTTTAGCCCTGTTTGACTAACTTTCATTTTTTATAAAGCCCTCTTCTTCCAACCACTCTCGAGTGAGAGGAGTGGGCGAGTAATGCTCCCACATTTTCTTTGGTCCCGCACAAACCTCAAGTGCATTAAGACTCTTATGTTCTACATACATCGCCCACATTGCTTCGGCTTCAAAAGGCAAGACGTTCTTCGGATATGTTCTCTCTGCACCACTACGAATCCAATCAGGTACATCTTCTTCTGGTTGAATTAAAGCCGTGAAAGTATTATCTAAAGTCCCTGCCATACAATCCTGTGCCGTGTGCCAAGCTTCGTGGCGAATGACCTGGATCATCTTGGTGGGCTGGTCAATATAAAACTTGTTCAAGAAAATATTGTTCTTGCGAACATCGTAAAGACCACGCATCCGGAAGGCGAAGTACCTCTCGTCAGCAAGAAAAAGACCCGCACCCATCTTGTTCAGTGCGGCAATGATCCCGGTCAACTCGGCAGCCGCAACAATGTATTCCGGTCCCAGGTCTTCCCATGAATGTACTGCTGTGACATCGTCGGTGCATTCTCGAAGCATCATGCAGCCGACAGAATCGAAGCTTCGCCAACTCTTGACTTTGTCTTCAGCAAGAACAGGGGATGCGAAGGCAGTAGCTACTAACAGAGAAGCAAGAAACTTTTTCATGCAGATGATTTGAAAAAGATGTCTTACTTTAAACGTGTTAACTTTGGCCCATCTTCCTTTTTTCAGCCTTGCTGACAGCCTTGCGTGCTTTCTTTGCACGCTCTGTGTTCTCTACAAACTGCTTACCTTTACGGCTCTCGCGTTTCTTTTTATCGTCAGTCTTCTTGCGCTCTGCCTTTGACATAGCAGCCCATGCCTTCTCAGGAAGGTACCGCTCTGTTGATTTCTTGCCGGGTTCGATTGCTTTATCGGCCATTAGTTTGCTCTGTATCGTTGTGAGGTGTCGCCAAATGCTTGTCTAAACGCTTCGACGTCTGCAAGCCTGTCCACTTTCTTTTGTTCAGGAACAGTACGCTTATTTTGAGCTGCTCTGTATGCAGTTACTGCTTCGGGAATTTGAGTCAGCCCATAGGCAGTAGCAGCAAGTCCAGTGACAGGATTAGACATCAAGGCAGGTGCAGCTGCACCTAATACAGCACCTGTTGCAGCTCCTGTGACAAGATTAACTCCTGTTTGTTTAGCTGCTTCACCAAAATCACCTTCGCCAATGGAATAAGCTACTGATGGGTCAGTTATTGCATCTAAAGGAGCAGTCAATAAACCACCACGTACTGCNCCTCCTGCACGACCCCTTCCCTGTAAAAGATTCCTGCCGAGAAGATACTGACGTGTACCAATTCTTTTTTGGAATGGAGTAAAGTCAGGTGCAGGTTTTGTCTTCAAAGCGCTTGCTGGACTTGCATCAAATTCACCAACAAATTCAGTGTATGGTTGAATCGGTAACAATCGATCAGAACCTCTGACAAATTGTTGAACAAGAGACGATGAACCCCCATATGGTCCTGACAACTCCATCGGTGTTTGTGGTCCAGCAAGTCCTGCTTTTTCATATAAATTTGCTCGCCAATATCTAGAGCCTCCTGGCTTGACTCTGCTCTCTACTACTGGTGTCAACTGAGAAACAGAACCAAAGGGCTGCTCTTCATCAAGAATCGCTTGCTTGAAAGTAGAGAGAGTCGTATCTTTTAAACCTGCAGGCAACTCGTATCCCTGTGATTGATAGTAAGAAGGAGTAGCAAGGATGCCATCAGGTCTTGGCACTCTAGCGCGTTGTTTAATATCCTCAATTCGCTGCAAACCTCCTTTTGTTAAGGGTCCCGTAGGCTGCTGACCAGCATCAATCTGGGTTTGTGCTTCCTTACTGTTGATGAAGTTCCCCACATCTCGCATCTCAGCCGAGATCTCTCTTTCTTTTACGTCTTTTGTATTAGGCGTAATTTCAAAACCATAATCAACCGCTTGACCTAAGGGAACACGGAAGTCCTTTAAAAATCTCTGCGCTGCAGCAGTGGGTTGGGCCTCGGCGGGGAAAGGTAAAGTTTCGAACTGTAATTGATATGGACGTTTGGAACTAGGATCTACTGCACCCTCCATGTCAATCATTCGGCGCTCTTGTCCCGGTAAACCGAACAAATTATCCGACTCAATTTTTGGCCTAGTTATATTAGGCCTCTTACCAGGTAAATCTCTTGTAGCATCGAATGTTTGATTTATTACACCGCCTGGTGTTGCTGGTATGCCCTTCCTACCGATTACATTACCCTCACCATAAAAATCCAACAACTCTTGATCTGTTGTTGTGGATCTTAAGTAATCCGTGACACCCTGATCAAAGCGATCACGAAAATTTTTCAATAACTCTTGCGGTGTTTTAGGTGCCATCTTAAAATTTTAACTCAGACATATTGTTCGTAACAGTGCTCTGGCGTCCTAGCCCTGTAAAGGCGTAGAACATACCAACGCACCGAAGCATTCTCTTTCTTCTGGTAAAAAGGATCTTGATTTAGACGCTCTACAGCTGCCCAGTAATGATCACAATCCATACTCCAAGTCGACGTTGTACCTAGTTGCAGAGCTAACAAAACAACTAGGAGAAACTTCATGCAGCCGCGACAGAGAGGGTGACTAATGCAGCAGTACCACCAGACTCAGACACAAAGCGAGGACGCACGAACTTGACGGGACGACCTGAGACACTAAAGACAGACTGACCGTTGGCCGAGATAGTTTGAGGAGCGATAATCTGAGCGAAGTTGGTGCCGTCAATGCTCCCGTCCAGCTGAACAACAACATTGGTGTTGACGTTGCTGACAGTAACAATCAAAGTGTAATCTTTTGTACTAAGTAAATTATTCTCAGCCACCTGAGTAAGAGTGCCAAGTTGTGGCGAATCTAACTCAGTATCTGTGCTGAAAACGGTATCCCTAAATTGGTAACTTGCCATCGTAATCCTCGGTTAAAACTATTCTAAATTAGTTAGCTGTCGCTATCTTTAGCCTTCTTCAAAGTCTCTAGGATCACACCAAGCTTCTTTGCCTGGTTAGCATGCGTCCTCGATGCTTTCTCAAGCTCACCAATGATCGCGTCAATTTTTGAGTGTACTTTAGTCATCCTTCTTCTTCTCGTACTCCTTTCGAGTCATCCACTTCTCCTTACCCCAGCGTTTGAGATCTTTCTGTTTTTTACTCTTGCCACCTTTATATCCTCCGCCCTTCTCCTTGTAAGCTTTGGCTAGCATCTGAGCCTTACGAGCAGACCACTGCCCAGGCTTGCCGCCTTTTGACCCAGCCATGATGCGGTCTTTAATCCGCTCACGTAGGCCGGGCTTTGTGTACTTGCCTTTTTCTTGTGCCATCTACCTATAGTAAATCGGGCACACACAAAAAAACCTGGGTGTGTGAAGCCCAGGTTTTAGTTTTAATCAAAAAGAGTACTTAATACCGCCTTTTACACCATAACCGTTGTCATCATCGCTAGTCAAGAAGGACAGCTCTCCGTATGCGTCCAGTTTGCTAGTGAGCGGCGCGGTGACGCCTGCTTTACCTGAGAGGACAACGTCAGTTTCAGCACCATCGATCACGATCGCTGCTGGGCCTGCTTGGACGTAGGCACCGTTGTCGAAG
>NZAU01000128.1 GCA_002686215.1 Candidatus Woesearchaeota archaeon | reverse complement strand
CACAGCTAGCAAATTGTCGAAGTGGAGTTCGCACTCCCGCCATGATAGGTGTGGGAATGTTGATTCTGTGTCTGGAGATTGCATTGTAGTACCTGTGAATGTAATCTAGTCTAGTATCTTTAGGATACTTTGCAAAAATAGTTGCAGAAATTAACATGTACATGTACTGAGGAGTCTCGTAGAGTTCTCCACTACTCCTGTCTTGCACGAGGTATTTGTCAACGACTTGACGAAGACCAGCATAAGTGAACAGGAAATCGCGCCCATGATCAACCCAAGAATCAATCTTGGTCCACTCTTCTTCAGTGTAACTAGAGACGAGTTCTTTATCATAAATGCCTTTTTCTGCACCAATGAAAAGATGATCATAAATGTTTGGGAATCCTTGGTTCCACTCAGGACCAAAGACTTGCTTATAAAGACCGAATAGAAGTAGACGTGCTGCAACAAACTGATAGTTTGGAGAATCCAAATTAATCAAGTCAGAAGCAGATCGCACAAGAATCTCCTGAATCTCTCCAGTAGTGATTCCATCATAGAATTGAATACCAGATTGAATCTCTACCTGAGATGCAGACACGCCTGCAAGACCTTCACAGGCGTTCTCAACCATCTTGTGGATCTTATCTAGATTAAGCACCTCTGTATCGCCATTTCGCTTTAGAACCTTTGTCCCGTTCGTCATACTCGTTTCCATCCGTTAAATTTTACTTTAGCATTAAGTCCGTGGTAAGTGTTAGAGGATACCACATCCTGCACATCTAGTCCAGCAAGGACCATATCATTTAGATCCTTTTGTTGAATCTTTGAATTCCAAATTACTACCTTACTTCCATTGTCGATTGTTCTAGAGATTCGGTCGCAGATTTGTTTGTTGCGTGGTTCGTTATCAAAAACAAAAATATAATCGCTCCAACCAAGCGACCTAATATCAACATCGGACCCACACATAGCAACAGCGTTTTGAATGAAGGTTGAGTCAAAAGGTCCTTCAACGATGTAAATGGGTTTTGTGTTATCGATGTTGTCGAGTCCGTAGATCTTTGGTTTGTCATCGTCAAGCATTACTGTAATGTATCTGAGTTTGGACTTCGGGTTGAGTGTCCGTCCCTGGAAACCAAAGATTCCGTCTTTGTCTTTGAGTGGGATAATAATCCGTGACTCGTCGTTGTCTTCGTTATCGAAGGTATGTTTTTGTGTATTGGTCCATTGTTTGAACCTTTCGCAGAAATANAATTCCCGCAGTTTTTTGTCTGGTATTCTTCTGTTTTTTAGGTAGATCTTTGCTGGGTGAGAATTATTTAGTTCTGAGATTCTTTGAAGATCGAAGTCCTTTTTCTTAAAGTGTGGTTTGCTACTAGGCAACACTGGATCTGGTGTATTTGATGACTTTCCAGTCAGTCCTGCNTTGTAACGCTCCATGACATACTGGTCATAGAGACCCACATCCTGATCTCTCAGGAAGTTAGTAAAACTCTTTGAGGCACCACAATTATGACACTTGAAGTTATGATCGTTCTTGTGCTTGTAGATATATCCCCGTGTCCTGTTCTTGTTCTTCTGCGAATCGCCACAATACGGACAACGGAAAGTATACAGTCCTTCTTTTTTCTTACTAAACTTCTGCAACCGAACTGAAATCAGTCCGATATACTTCGCATCAACGAAACTCATTACGAGGAGACTACTTTCCTGAAGGTATTATAACCTGNTGAGGGGNGGGTGTCAAGAACANTGGTGCNATTCTACTGCCTGNNCCGATGACCANTGCTCCNACNATTAANACTCCGCCAACNTGCCAGCGGAACTTTGAAAATGCTTTGATGTCTTCCTGAATNTTATCTATNCTTCCATGAATNATTTGAGTATTCTTTTCACTCGCTGTCTTCATCTCATCAATCATTTTGATAATGAGATCATCACTCTTGATACTCTGNTCNATTCTTTCGTCATGCTTAGCAAGAATCTGAGCAATTCTAGCATTACCTTCNGANATCTTATCTACAGCAGACTCCAACTTNGCCANCATCTCTCTNGAAAGTTCNTCNTAGATGTCTAACTTTGTNTCTAATGCAGTGACTTTGGAGTCGGAGAACATTTTACTTCATCCAGCGTTTTCTAGATCCAGGTCCTAATCCAATTATCTTCTTTCTTCTTTTCATTTTACTCATNACAGGATCACATCCAGAAGTTGGTCCAGCAGCAGGAGAATCCTGACCGAAACCACCACTAGTGCCAGGGGCATTAGCGACCATCATTTCTTCGTAAAACTGTCTGAAAGTTTTCATAGGGATTCTAAGATATCCAAACACTTTTCATCAACTGGTATATCATGTAATTGTGATATAGGATACTCAGGAAGTCTACCGAGATAGACTATAAANGTCTTGAGTATACACCACAACTCTTCATCAATTCTGTAAAACAGTAATGGAGTAGTAGCATCACCAAATATATTATACAAGATAATAAAATGATTCAGGAGGAGAGGAACATTCATCTCCCCCGTGTTTTTATATTTGTTCAGCAATCGCTTGATCCACTTAAACCGCTTCATGTCATCATAAAAATCCTCCTGCGTTACTGCCTGAGGATTTTCGTAATGCTTGATAGCAAACATTATATAGTTCGACTCATTTAATTCATCAAATCGCATATTAAATCATTCAATTATCAGCTATCGGGCAGGATGGTATCGTCTGCTGCGTCTCCAGTAATGCTGCTTCCAGCAACGAAACACTCGGTCTTCACTCTCTGGTTACCGTGTTGATCAGTGTAAGAAGTAATTCCTACCCAACCAGCGTGTTGTGGTCTGTATTGTGAATTGTCACCGCGAGCAGCCTGTTGTTCTGCTTCGCTTACACCAAAGACTTCATTTGATTCATAGTTGGTATCTAATGGAAGATACACTGGTTGATCAGAGATGAAGTATGCAACACCGCTGATTGCAGTACCATCTAATCCAGTTGTATTGTGGATTGTGAAAGTGGTGTTTCCAGTTCTTTCTTTGATGGTTGCACTTCCTTTACCTGTGATGGTAACAACTCCGCCCTCGATGGTGGCAGCAGCGGGAAGTGTTCCAGTACTGATAGTTGCGACCTTAGTTGTAAGGTTTACGCTGATAGTACCAGTAGAAAATAAAGAGTCTGATTTGCCCCAAAGAGACATGTTTCCTTACCTATAATCTTGTATACAGATATTTATAAAAAAAGGAGACCATAGTTTTGGTCTCCAGAGAAGTCATCGTACTTCGATTGCTTTGATAACTTTTTCAAGAAGTCTGTCATCCATATCAGTCTTGGTTAACTTGACTGCTTTTTGGAGAATGACAATACAAATTTTGATTAGTTGTTCGCCCAGTTCCTCATTTTCTGGAATCTTAGCGACTGCATCAGTAATAACTTTTGATGCTAGTGGGAGTAAAAACGCAAACATAATTTGACACCGATAACGATCAAACCTATTTAGTGAAATTCATCGTTTCTGCGCTTATCAAGATATTCAATTATTTCAGATCGCCATTCCATCAACTCATTGAAGCACTTTTGATTATGAGCACATTGACGAAGTTCATGATCTGGTTTCAGGACACTCTCATAGAAGAGACCGAGAGCGTCCTTGCGTTTCTCTTGTTTTTCAGTCATAAAAAATTCAGCAATTCCAGGCGCGTAATGATTTATTTATCCTGCTGTTGGGATCACTAGCAGTCTTTTTGGAAGTGAGTTTCTTCTTCATGCCTTTCATTCTAGCACAGAAACTTTTTCTACGAGGGTTTCCAACTTTTTTTGAAGGTGCCTTGAGATCAGATCCAGGATTCTCACGCTCATAAGACTTGCGTCCCTTTTCATTCAGTCCACCAGACTTGTTCTTTCCTTCCTTCTTAGTCCAAGCAGCACCTTCGTCTACTTTGGTCAGTCGATCAAGGAGTTTCTTACCATACTCTTTTCTCTTCTTATCATCAGTTTCATATGGTTCATCTATCATATCCTTGAATGCTTGCTTCTTAGCATCAAGTCTCTTCTCCTTATTAATAGAGATAACTTTTTTATCTTCTTCGGAGATTTCATTTCTCCAATTGGATGCCTTCAGAGGTTCTGGTTTGATGAGATCAATAGTTTCAATCTCAAGAGGTTTGTAATCAGCAAGATCCTGAACAAGAATATGAGATTCATTAACCTTAGGATTGACTTCAATCTTATTCTTACCGCGCATGATGTCGATAACCTTGTCTACCTTTTCCTTCTTCATATCCTCTACCTCGTAGATAAATTCCTCTCTTTGTTGAATAAGTTTTCTTCTGAACTCAGGATCTCTTCTTGCTCTTTGTGCATCTGATTGTCTTGGTACAATAGCACCACCTTTACCAGTTGGTTTTCTATTAACTGTTCTAGTGAATAATTCTGATTTAGCCCTATTAACTGGTCCAGTCGCAGAAGACTGTCTCACAGCAAGAGCACCACCTTTTTCTCTTCCTGGATTTTGAACATTTGCTGCTGCTTGATCTCTCCTGCCTACATCATCCTTTCTGCCAACACCCTTTCCTCTATATTCTGATGTGGGTTTTGGCTTATCCCTTGGTCCTACTGCTCTTGCGGTTGCAAGTGCTCCTCTTCTGATTGCTCTCTTCGCTCCAGACTTTGCACTAGATGCTACCTCTGATGCCTTATCCTTGGCATCACCAATTCTTGAGAATCTCTTTCTAACAACACCATCCTTAACATCTTGTTTTCTTTGTGACAATGCTGCTCTTGCTCTATCTGGGACAGACAAAGCACCTTTACCTGCTACTTTCAGTGCATTAGCACCAACTCTAGCTAAACCAGCACCAACTTGTCCAAGGTTGTCTGCCATTTTACGGGTGGCAGTAGCATCACCCTCATCCTTATTAATCTTTTGAATATTACGAATACCACCAGATTGAACTCTACTTCTGCTTCTTTCGATGCTTGCTTCTTTCTGTTTAGCAATTCGTTGCAATCGAGCATTTTTTGCTCGTTCGCGTCTCTTTGTATCTTTTTCTCTTTGTTCTTCCTTGTCTGCTTTTTGCTGTTCGAATCTATCTATATTTAATTGCGTTCTTTTTTCCCTATCTGCTAGTTCTCTATCTTTTCTTTCTTCTCTCTTTGCTTTGGCGTCTTCTAATTCTTTTTCTTTTTCTCTTTTAATTCTTTGCTTTATTTCTGCAGGCGATAATTCTGCAGCATTTTCTTCACTCAGGCTTTTTTTTTACCGATTGCTTTACCAATCGCTTTGCGGCGCTTCATCAGATACTTGTCAGAAGAATCCACATCTCCATCATTGTCCACATCAGAATCTTCCCGACCTACTGGGTCAAGTTTCTTTTCTTCAAGATTCTGGTTAAACTCTTTCCAAGACTTCATTATCGCCAAAAATGCGTTCCTATCATTTATTTATACGCTTTCCCACCTTTAACAACATAACGCTTGTTGATGCCCAAAGCACCTGGAGTCATCATAGCAACATACTTGAAATGACCCTTTGTACCTACCAAAGTATTTGGATGCTTCTTGTCACGCATCAGTTTATCCATCTTGACTTCAGTGTACTCTTTGATATCACGCAACCAAGATTTGAACATCAATCCATTCTCGGTAACACAGATGATGTGATTAGTTCCACGACGACTAATCTTACCCACCACACCAGTGTTGAGATTTTCTACAGTATCACCNATATTAAAGATCTCACCNTTNCGATATGACTCACGCANNGANTCTTGATCAAACTTAGGAGCAATCTCCCACAGTTCAAGATCNTCTTTGATCTTCATCGCNTTNCGNACTGCATTATACATNTCTTTCTTTTGAATNGCNTTCATCCGATTAGGAACACCACGAGCAAATGCATTGAAGTCACCAGACGCTGCATGAGATCTNAGTTTNGATGCAGACATTCCAGACACATCATCAGCGTCAGGGTCACGAGTTCCACCAGACAGAACCATGATATTCTCAAACTCATACATCTCAGAACCATTGTACTTCTGAGCGAGTCCTTGGAANTCNGCNANACGATCTTGTCCTACCATNATGGTAGCATTTTTATATCCAGCATTNTATGCAGTNGTCAATACATCAAAGATNGTCTTTGATCCTGCATCATCAATAATGTTCTCTGCATAATCAGGGAACATCTTTTTCATGTAATTAATCTTGGCACNTGGATCAAGAGGATTCTTCTTAGAGTCTTGAGTCCTACTTGGATAGATTGCCAACTCATATCCAGTTCTTTTTGCTTCAGTCGCTGCTGCTCTCAAAAGTTTTTCATGACCAACAGTNGGAGGATTGAANCGACCNAAAACNACAACAGCACCAGATGCTGCNTCTTGNTGTGGAGTTTCTTGTGCAGGAGTTTGCTTCTTAGCAGGTTGCTGAGTCTTTGCCTTAGGAGTNTNNTCTTCTTCNTTCTTTGGAGCGCCNCCACCACCAAAAACTTTCAACTTGCCATCAACAGTCTTGGCAATGAGTTTTCCTTGCTTGTCATACCAATCACCATGACCGTCGCCAGTCAGTCCCATACGCTTCGCTTGAGCAGAAGCGGAAGTTTCTACAGCTTCGGTAACGAACTGCTTGAAATTTTTCATAATTTTTTATAGTGGTTATACGCTATACCAATATACTTTATTTATCCCACTGCTTTTGTACAGTAAAATTNGCGTGAGANAANTCNCGACGATTNACAAGTTTGTAAGTCCCGAACTTGTTGGTCATCACAAAACCCTCATGNGTCGTTGGTTCACCCATAATAGCACACTCAACGGACTCTGTNGATTCAATGCCTTCCATNATCAGTTCTTTGATGTGCATCAAAAGTTTATAGAGATATGTACGAACGGTTCCCATACCCGCAGCAGAAATATCCTTCTGCTCTCGGATACAACGATTTACTTGAACTTTCAATTGTTTTCCTTTCTGCTCTGAAGGAAACCAAACGACATTTGCAGCAATAGCAGCGAGATTGATAAGGTAGTCAATCCTTTTGCGCCGTGATGTGATGGTCGCATCAGTCTTTACATATTTTACTTTCTTATCTAGCGACCAATGATCGAACTGAGATTTGAAGTCTGCNTTCATCTCAGATAGTTTTGAACCATTGTAATTTGTATGAACTGCAACCACAATNGACTCTTCAATCTCTTTGTCGAATTTGTAAGTGATTGTATTAGGAGTCAGAGTATCAGTGCCACCATATCCTAGGAAGTCACCTTGCCAAACACCACATCGATCAGGAAGACACTCAAAACAAGTGTGCAGNATACTTGCAACTCTTTCATTGTCACCATGATTCTTCTCGATGTCATGATGACTATAGTTGATTTTGATCTTGCGTTTGTTGAAGACTGACTTCGTTCCAACAAAACGCCTTTGATTCTCAGGGTTATGCCCAAACACGATGGCAGGAGCACCATCCCACTTGACAGAAATCTTTGAATCTTGCTCTCGGAAGAAGTCAAGAACCCGCAGCACTGCATCTCGATTCATCAGAACTGAATCTTCTGGATGCTCAAGGTGTGTGTTTTTCATGCAGAAATGAACTTCCTTTCNTAGTTTAGCAGACTTTCTGGAGCGTCAATCAAATTTGATCGAATCGTGATAGTTCTCTCGGACCACTGTCGCTCTTTCGAGTAGGAGTACAAATTGAGATTTGCNCTGACATACTGTTNATCAGTAGGACTCANNATCTCNTACTTGCCTCCTTGGTTCTTTGTGCCTCCACTAGACAGACGNTCATTCTCTAGTCCCATAACATAGATTGTAGAGCAGCACATAATAAACCATCTACGGAAGACTTCGTAGTCTTGNAACTTTTCATAGTTGTCTAGCATATAACGATAGACAAACTGNGGACGGAAGCAATGATCCTTAGTNACAGGGATCTTTGAATTNTTAACTTTAGATGCAAATGCNGACTCAGTAATGAGACCAGTAGGAATTGAACAGGAATGTACTAGATCGTAGAATGGACGGGTAATAGCACGAGCAACATCTTTGTCTTCGTTTTCACTATTCCACCATTCAAGAACATCATTATTTTTGAAATCAAGAAAGCAACGCTGTGAATAAATCTCAATCTTCCTAGACGAAGAACCCTTGATCGTTTTGAGTCGATCAAGGGCACCTTGCATACTGATATTCGATTGTTCCATAATGTAGTAAAATATTTGCAGCGGAAAGGGTCGGATTCGAACCGACGGTGCCATTGCTGACACGCTGGTTTTCAAGACCAGAGCCATAAACCACTCGACCACCTTTCCTTGGTACGAAGTAATTATAACATTNTATCGACTAATTGTCAATCAGNCTCCTCTATANCGAGATCCAGGACGAGGACCAGTNGCATCAGTCATTTTNTGAGCATCTGTTCTGGTGTCCTTTTTAGGAGCAACCTTTTTAACATTACCCATCGCCTTTTTGTTTGCTGCCTTCTTCTCTTCAGGAGACATTCTGTTGTAGTCTCTAGAGATTTTCATCTGCTGGTCAATACTCAATTCTTCGTTTGCTTTTACGCAACGATTGTAAGTCTTGCCGAAGAGTTTCTGGGTTCCTGCTTTCTTGTAACCTTTCCAGCACTTCTTGCCTGCTTCATCAAGCATCTTTTGAACACTGTCCTCAATACCTTCAACATACTTCATTCTATAAACAGAAGCACCATACTCCTGATTCATTTTATCAACTTTATTGCGTGCTCTTACCTTACTCTTCATTGGTTTACCAACATTGTAAGGAGTCTTTTCAATTTTCACATCGTCTTTTGGATCCCCATCCCCAGCAGTATACGAATGTGGTCCAGTAATTTGATATGGTTTTTCAGATAGCATTTGCTCTGCCATCTTTTCCTTAGTCTTCTTAAGGATTCTCTGCTTGGCATCATATGCTGCCTTGTTGGGACCATCCTGTGCCATGTGACCTTCGCGTTTGGCGCTCAGTCTAGCAACCAACTCTGCTGGTGCTCTTCTCTTATCAACTTCCTCTTTCTTAAACTGAGGATGATCATCGAGTTTCATACCACGCTTTTTCTCAAGTCGTGCTTTCTTCTCAGCAGTCTGTTCTGGAGTAGAACGAGGACTTGGATTGTTCAGCAGACTCATTCTTGCTGCTTGCTTTCCTACATTATCATACTTGTCTCCTTCTGAGACTTCAACTTTCTTTGACTTCTTCTTATAAGTCTCTTTGGGGAAAGATTCAGTCTTACCACCGTAAGTTGCTCTGACTGGTGCAGT
>NZAU01000127.1 GCA_002686215.1 Candidatus Woesearchaeota archaeon | reverse complement strand
AATGAAGGGTATTGGATTAGAAGGTGCCTTTGACTCTATAATGAAGGCAATGGAAGTTGCCATTACGGTATTAACATTTGCACTGGGTGCAAAGTCATTAGGTGGATTTGGTGATAGTAGAGGTGGTNAAGATAAACCTGGTAGAAGTAAACCACAAACTAGGATTGCAGGACCAAAGGGTAATCTTTTAGGTAGTCAAGATAGAGTCACATCNNCTGCTGCTGCAAGAAGATATGCCAATAGATTTGGTAGAGATGCAGCAGAAAAGAGATTTGGTAAAGATGCTGTTAGAGGTCTTGGTGGTAAGTTTGGTAGGTCTAGAGTTACTAACTTTGCTAGAGGTGCTGCTACTGGAGTTGCTAAGAAACTTGGTGGTAGACAGGGTGTCAAGATGCTTGCATCCCTTGGAAAAATAGGTAAGTTCCTCAAAGTTCCTGTCATAGGATCAATCATTAGTGTTGTTATTTCATTAATGAATGGTGACCCTATTCAGAAAGCACTATTCAAGGGTGTAGGAACTGCTGTTGGTGGTGCTCTTGGTGGTTTCCTTTCTACTTTCATAGGAGTTCCTCCATTAGGATTATTCCTTGGTGGTATTATTGGTGATTATGTTGGTGACTTACTTTACACCTTATTCTTTGGTGGAGGTCTCAAAGCTGCTGGGGCCAAACTTGGTAATGACCTTAAGGGTTTATTCATGGGAATTGGTCAGGGTGCCAAGGCAATCTTTGATTGGGTATTTGGAGGAGGATTACTTTCCTTACTGAAAAATGTAGGAGGTGGACTAGCAAAGTTTGCACTCTACCTTTTGAATCCTGGTGGTCTCCTTTGGGACATTCTAAAGGCTGGTGGAAATGCACTTAAAGCAATAACTGGATTCGTATTTGGTGGAGGTTTATTTAATCTCCTCAAGAATATGGCTGGNGGTGTATTTAAATTTGTTACTTATATTTTGAATCCTGGTGGATTATTATTTGATGCACTGAAGCAGGGTGGCAAAATTGCAAAAGCAATATTTAATTTCGCAGTAAACGCAATCGGAAGTGCTGTTAATTTCATTAAGGACTTTATTGGTGGTGTCTTCTCAAGATTTACAGGAAACTTCCCAACCATAGGAATTCCAGAGGGATGGGGAATTCAAACAACACTAGGGAAACTTTTGGGATGGATTCCCTTCCTCAAACCTTTCATGGAGGGTGGTAGATTAACTAGGTTCCCAGACCTATCAATGTTTATTCCTGGATTTGGATTCCCATTCTTCTATGCACATCTGGGTAAATCCATGTTCCCAGGATCATTCTTTGAGGGTATGCCAAGTGGACTTGGTGATGTATGGAAGGGTGCAAAGAATGCATTGGATAATGCAGCAAAGGGAGCTAAGAGAGCTGCTGGTGGTGTCGCAGATTTCCTCACATTTAATTTGTTTGACTTTGATAAACAGAACAAAGTTGAGACTAAGAAAGCAGGTGGTGAAGTTGGTGAAGGTTTTCAAGAAGAGACCCTAAAACAACAAAAGAAAGCACTTAGAAAGAAACCATCATATACAAAAATCAAAGCACCTGAAGGTGGTAGGATAAAAACTGGAAAGAAGACTGAGAATGCATGGTGGGATTTCTTAGGATGGGCAGGAACTGGTGGTAAGGATGAGATGATGGATCTTGGTCCTGGTGGCATGATGCTTGCTAACAGAGTTGTTAATCTTGGCAATTCATTTGGAGAGCATCCTTTCTTTGGACCAATCTTATCCCTTGCAGCCAAGATAATTCTTGGAGAAACTCCTAACGAAGGAGAATATAAGAATGTTGGATATGGACTTAATATGTTGATTGGTGAGGGAATTGCAAAAGGAAAAATTGGAGAAGGTATCAAAGGATATGAAGATGGTGGTATGATAGATGATTACTATGCCATGGCAGGCATTGATGTTGGTAGATGGGTAACTGATTCGTTCAAGAAAGAACTCTCAAATACACTCTNTAAAACCTTTAACGTAATGGGNACTAGTGGTGGAGAGTCTGGCACTACGTCATCATCATCAACNACTACATCATCAACTTCAGCAGTGGTTACTCCAGGTGCAGCATCGGGAGCAGTTGCTGCAAGTGAACTTTATAAAGANATAGGTGCTAATGCAGAACAGTGGGACATCTTNAGAAACAGTGTTGCTCTNATTGAAAGTAATGGTAAGTATGATATTTTTGGTGGCAGTGGAGATCATTATGATGGAAGATATCAGATGGGAAGAGCTGCTAAGATAGATGGATCAAGAATTGCTGGTGTCTCAGATCCTGGACACTCTGACGATCCCAATGCAGAAGTAAGAGCAAAGTACAGAGCAAATCCAGAACTACAAGAAACTGTATTCACTGGATTTACAGTTGCCAATCATAGATATTTGATGCGTAATGCAACATATAAAGACTCTAGTGTAGAAAGAAAGTTACAAATTCTTGGGTACGCCCACAACCAAGGAATGGGTGGTGCAGAAAGTTGGATCACTACTGGAGTAGTCGGTAAGGATGGATTTGGAACAAAAGGAACTAAGTATACTGATTTGATTGCTGCTAACTTTAGAGCACAAAAATCTGGTGGGGAGTTAGAAGTAGCATCAGGTGCAGTCACTGTTCCACATCCTGAGATTGGAAGTGATGGAATGACCTCTCCAGTTGCTGGACAGTTTGGTCTATCTGATCCAACTCCTGGTGCATCACCAGGAGTTCCTGGAAGCACAGGATATGCCTCAGATAGTGGTCTTGATATTATTGGAAGAACTGGAGATCCTATTGTTTCTCCTGTAGATGGAACTATTCTATATGCAGAAACTGGTCATACAAGTTGGAAAGATGATTCAAATCCAGATGAACCTGGACATCAACCACAACATTCTTTCCTAATTGCATTAGCAAGTCCATTTGAGTATGGTGGTAAAAAAATTAAGTTTGCATATGGAACACACTTATCTTCATTAGTTGAGGGTGTTGCTAATCAGTCAGGCATCGCAATCAAAGCTGGTCAACCAATTGGTGCCATGGGTGTTGCTAATAAAGTGCCACACTTACACTTTGGATTACTACAAAACAGAGCACAATCTTCTGAAGATGATTGGTTAAGTAATACTCAAGTGAAGGAAGTTTTATCTGCAAGAAGATCTCATGCAGGAACTAAACTCTCCAATAGAGAGGAGATGCTTAAGATTCTCCCAGGTCAGTCTCTGCTTGATGAGAATACTTCAAAATCATTGGGTGCAGCAACTCTTGCAAGATTAAACGCAGCATCTACACCTGAGGAGATAAGAAAAATTGCTGGACAGATTGCAGGAGTATCTGGTTATGCATCATATGAACAAGGAGCAGAGCAAACTGTTGTAGTTGTAGATCCACCACAACAACAAGGAGAAGAGTCACCTCAATCATCTGGTGGTGGTATGATGGCAATGTCTGGTGGTTCTAGTCATGATCCGTTTGAGTTCTTGGATTTCCAAGGTTAAATATAAGGAGAGGTAGTTAAAGAATGTCAGTCCAGATAGCAACAAAAGGTTCAGAACCAGCAAATATAACTAAACTAACAGTGAACAGCAACCAAGGTGGAAAAGCTGTAGATCTGCGTGGTGGTTTTGTGCAGTTAACTTATACTGAAAGTATCATGAGTGATAGTGTTATTGCAAACTATACATTCATTGATAGTGGTGCCAGTATTGATGGTAAGAGTGTCAGAGATGGACTACCACTTGTGGGAGAGGAAAGGGTTGAGTTGGCATTTGAAGATAATGCTGAAAATAAACTTGAAGTTACTTTGTATGTGAATAAAGTTACTCCAATTGAGAATAAAACTCAGAAGTCAATATTGAGTATCAGTCTTGTTTCAAAAGAGTTTATCATGAATGAAAAGACGAGAGCAAAAGCAAGGTATGATGGAAAGATATCAGATACAATCAAAAAGATTGTTGAGGAAACTCTTGAGAGTGACAAAACAGTTGAGATAGAACCAACGGTGAACGAAATATCTTACATACCAGGCATCAAAAAACCATTTTATACAATCAATACTCTTTGTAAGAAAGCAGTTTCGTCAGAGAGTCAAACTCTTGGAAGCACTGCTGGATATTTTTTCTATGAAACTTCTGAAGGATTTTTCTTTAAGTCTATTGATGGTTTGTTAGATCAAGAACCAAAAGCAAAAACAATTTATAACGAATCTCCCGATACTGCTGGTGGAAATATGCCAGAGGGAAAGGATTTTAAAGCATTGAAGTATAATAAGAAAGATAATGTAAATGTACAAGAAAAAATGAAGATGGGAGCATTGACAACCCGTCAAGTTATATTTGATCCATTTACTTGTTACTATGAGGTTATCAATCCAAGAACAGATGACACTGAAGGAGATTTAAAGAATGCTGGTAGAGATGGACTTGCCCTGTCTAGTACTCTTAGAAATAAAGAGTTTGATAGAGCTGGTAAGAATGAAGACTATACAAGAACTACCTATCGTTTGTTAGATAAAGGAACTCTTCCCACTGGAGATACAAAGCAACAGATTGATAAGTCAGCAGAAGAAAACTTTAAAGGTTCTGATATTGAAAACCAAGCAGTGATGAGATATAATCAGTTCTTCTCCTCCCAGGCAGACATTGTTATCCCTGGTAACTTTGCACTCCATGCAGGAGATATGATACACTTAGATGTACCTGGTCTCAGTGATAATAGGACTGAAACTCCAGACGACCAAGATGGTGGTCTATATATTATAACTGATATCTGCCATACAATAACTGCTAAATCTACATTCACAAGGTGTAATTTATCAAGAGATTCTATCGGAAGAAAACCCGCACCCTAATCAACTATGGAAAGTATCGAGAAGCATATCGAGAAGGACAAGGAAATCCTTCAAGATCCAACAACCAATCCACAAATGCGTCGTCACATTGAAGGTGAGTTGCATGATTTAGAAGAATACGCAGAACATCACAAGAAAGAGATTGAAGCAGGTGATCATCACGATCCCAGCTATCTTGAATTGTTCTGTGATCAAAACCCATCTGAACCAGAATGCCTGGTATATGACGACTGATTATGGAAGGAGGATCACTATTTAATCCTGGATTTTTAGGCGGATCTTTCCTTTGGTGGGTCGGTCAGATTGTTGACGACTCCACATGGAGAGACAACACAAATTCTGGGAAATATGAAGATAGGACTTCCATTCCTGGATGGGGTAGAAGGTATAAGGTAAGAATTATTGGTCTTCATGACCAGGGCGAAACGACTATCCCATCTGATCAATTGCCATGGGCACAGGTAATGTATCCTGTTACTGCCGGTGGTGGTCAAGCAGGAGCAATGGATTCAACCAAACTCCGTCAAGGAAACATGGTCTTCGGATTTTTCCTTGATGGTCAGGATCAACAAGTTCCTGTTATTATGGGAGTCCTTGGTAATAACTCTCAGACAGTCACTTCAATAAAGAATAGCACAGTCGCAGATACTGTCACAGATACACAACCTGGTGTTATTGCTAAGAGTGGATACTCTGAAGGAACAACTCCAAAATCAGGAACTGCAAGAGAGACTCCACCTGATGATGACCTTTCCCTACAAGAACCTGCTGAAGGTCCACCATCTAATGAAAACGCAGATGGTATTCAACAAACAAACGTATCTGATTCTAAAAGACAAGCAAAGTGTGAGGAAAAAATTGCACTGATGAAACCAGACCCAAAAGAGTTTATTAATTCTTCTCTAAAGGGTATACAGACTGTCATTGAAAATCTTACAAACAGAATTGATACTATCTTACAATCTCTCCAAAGCTATGCTGATGCGATTACAAGTGGTGTATCAGATGCACAGGAAGCAATTCAAAATTTAATTCAAACTGCTTCTAGAGAGATTTCTAAGTTCATGAAACCAATCCTTGATAAGATTCAAGAGTTTGCATTGAAGATAATGAATCAAGGTTTCAATATGATTATTGCTGCACTACCATCCAGCATGAGACATGAATTTAAAGATATGGTTGGAATTCTCACAGAACAAATGTTGTGTATGTATAATAAGATGACTGGTGCTCTTAAAGAGCAAATTGCTGGTGCTGTTTCTGATGCAATCAAACCAGATGAATTGCTAAAATCGATTACTGATGCACAGCAAAGTGGAGATCCTGAGGGCATCATTAATGCTCCAACAAATCCTCAAGTTCCAATGTGTGCAGCAGAGGCAATAGTTGCAAAAGTCATAGCTTTGAATAAGGATGAAATTGATGCTTCTAACAATGCTATTGTAGATAATCTTAATGCATATCTTGAGGATATGGATGAGATGTTATCTGGTATCACTGGATTTCAATCGGAGATTACAAATCAAATCAGTGGTATTGTTGGAAGTATGACTGGTGCTCTTGATTTCACTAACTTCAAATTAAATATTTTTGGTTGTGAATTGGAACCAACCCTTGCAGAATCTGATACATATACATTCTGTAGTGGTGGAGACCAAACTGCCCCACCACAAAAACCAAGTAGTAAGTCTATTGAAAATGGTGTTAAT